>JAGHDS010000020.1 GCA_021159845.1 Anaerolineae bacterium | reverse complement strand
GTACGCCACGGTGAGCTGGATGGCGGCCTCCCTTTCTCAGGCTGTCGTAGGGCACACGGCGGACCGGTGGGGCCCCATTCCCGTAACGGCGATCACCTTTGTTGTGCTCATCGGCAGTATGCCCGGCATTGCTCTCGGTTCCTCCAGCTTGTGGGCCGTGTTCCTCTCGGGGACGGTGGGGATCGCCGCCGCGTGGTCGCTCTCAACGCTACTGCCTACCCTTGTTGCCCTGGCAACCGGTCCCGAGGAACGCGGGCGCGTTTTAGGGTTCATCCACCTGGGGTGGAACCTCGCTATGATCATCGGGTCGATGGTCGCCGGTGCTCTGTTCGAAGTTACCCCTGGGCTTCCATTCGTGGTCGCCGGCCTTGTCAACCTGGGCTCAATTGCTCTCCTGTCCATTTTCCGACGCTCGGTCCAGGCACGGGCCGCTGGCTCGCTTGGGTAGGTCGTGCACAACTTTGTATGCTGCCAAGCCCATAACAAGCCCATAAGATGCCGTTGCGGCCGTTTGGACTGGGCAATATGTAGTATGTGTTGTGGTAAATCGTCGATATGTAGAGGTACGGAGATGCTCGTCGCTTAGAGGTGCGTCGGGAGCGCCTCCGGTACCTGTGCGATGGTAAGGATGGATCGTCTGTCTTCTGCCCTGGCTTTTACCTCGATTCCTCCTCGTTTCAGGCTGCGCGGGCTGATGGTGATGCGCCAGGGCAGGCCGATAAGGTCTGCGTCGGTGAACTTCACCCCAGCGCTCTCATCCCGGCGATCCCACAGGGCTAGCCAGCCGTTTGCCGTGAGTCGCAGAGCAAGCTCGTCCGCCGCTTTGGCTACGTCCGGGCGGCCCGGGCTTAGGATGACGATGTGTGCGTCGTATGGGGCAACGATGGGCGGAAGGATCAGCCCATAATCATCGTGATGGGCCTCCGCGATAGCCACCAGGATGCGACCCAGATCAACCCGGGCGACCGCTGCGTGTAGCGATTGTGGCCGTCCATCGGAGTCGAGATAGGTGGCCTCTGCTAGGGAAATTGTCTCCAGCTGAGTGAGGGTGAGCCCATCGGCGGCTTCTAAGGGGGCTCCACAGACCGGGCACGCGTCGCCCGGCTCCGCTTGTACGATATCTTCCAGGGCATCCACTTGAAAGTCACGCGGGTAACGGACACCGCGTAAGTGGTAGCCCGCTTGATTGGCGCCAGCTACGAAGTTGATGTTGGCCTGGATGGATGGATCACCCACCACTGTGATGAGTGGGTTGGGTGTGATGCCAATAGGCGATGCGTAGCCAGCGACGATCCCGGCGGCGTTGAGCTCTTCCGCTGTGGCCGGGTGTAGTGGATGGCCTGTAACTCGCGCGAGTTTCTCGGGGTCTACTTCCAGATCGCCGCGAATGACGGCGAAGACGATGTGTCCTTCGGCCGTGGCGTAGAAGACGGCCTTGAGCGTATGGGATGTGGGGACGCCGAGGTAGTCGGCTACGTCTTGTATGGTCTCGCACCCCGGGGTGGCGACCTTTTCCATCTCTTCGGGAGGCTCCTCGGGTAGAGAGGCGATCTGTGGACGCACTGTGCCGGGTTCACCCGCGTAGCTGCACGCTGAGCAGACGAGCCAGTGGTCCGGCCCCTGGGCGCAGGGGGTGGCCCAGGCCTTTGCCCGGCTGCCCACGCGAGGAACCGTCGCGATCTCTTGGGCTTCGAGGCCCAGGCGTGTCCAGATGGCGTGCCAGTCGTCCCAGGTGGTGGAGGTGCTGGCCTCCAGTTCCTCCTGCGTGGCTTCTAGCCAGGCGAGTGAGGCAACGTCCGGAGCCTTGTCCCACTGCAGCCGTTGTGGCAATTGGCGGTAGGATCGGATCTCGGAGCGGGTGAGTTCGCATAGCCAGTTTGCTATCTCCGCACCTGAATCTCCACCACGCCAGGACAACGGCTGCACATCGGACACGGCGTCCACGCATAGCCGGCGGATCTTGTCCAGGGTGATGGCTCCCAATGGAAGCCATGTGTAGGTCCCGCCGGCTGTCATGCGTAGGTATCCGGCCCGGCGCAGCCAGGTTTGACCCGCGGGCTCTCGTTGTCGGGCGACCTCGCGTCGTGTGCGTCCGAATAATCGTTCAATCTCCACTGCTCATCCCTCCAATGCCTGTCCGCGCCGGGCTATCAGTATATCCCGGCGTTTGATGACGCGGTCGACTGGGTGTGCCATCTGGCTCCAGGGAGGTTCGTCCAGGACGGTCAGGGAAGGTGCTGCCGTCTGGACTACTTCCACGATCGTAGGCCGGGGAAGTCGGGTGGCATCCCACGCCAGAGCAAGGGCACCACCTCGCCGGAGGAGCGTTACCCACTCGGGTAGTGCTGCTTGCAGCAGCTCGAGCACGGCGCCTTTGTGCTGGATGCCATAGGGGAGATCCCCTACGATCAAATGCGGGCGCACACCGGGCAGCAGGGTTGCCGCGTCGGTTGTTTCGCCGTGGGCCAGTATACAGGTCAGAGGCCCGGTTGGCCCCTCGATGGCGAAGGTCCACCGGTGTCCCAGACCGCGCAGCCGCTCCTCGCGGAGGGTGTAGCGGATCCCGGCCTCGGTGAGGAAGTTACGCAGGAAGCTCGCTGTGGATGTGACATCATTGCGCGCCCGGTCGATGCCATATGCGTTATGCCCGGCGACCAGCGCGGCGAAGAGCGTCGTTCCGCCCCCACATAGCGGGTCTAGTATATCCAACGGGCCTGCTGTCTGAGCGAAGTCCGACGCGAAGTGCGCCGCGTTGATCAGAAGTCGGGTGATCTCCTCGTTGGTCTTGCCGCGATAGCGGCGGGCATAGAGTAGCGTCGCGGGCAGCCCGGTTGGGGGGAGGATAGCAATGGGGCGAAGCCATGGCCCGGGCTCCTCGCCGACCGTTTCTTTCAGCCAGAAGGCGCCCCTTGTCATCGCCAGCCTCCCCAGGGACATAATAAGGCGTTCCTCGTTGGGTACCTCTCGCAGTGAGAGCACGAGAAAGGACCCTCCGCCGATTTCCCGATGTTCCGCGCGAGTGATGAGCGGCCCCAGTGGGCTTATTTGCAGCTCTGGAAGTGCCAGGCGGGTTACCAGATCGGCGTACTGCGTGCTGCGTTGAGGGGCGAGCAGACAGGCCAGGCGTGGTAACTCGTCATTCATAGGGAAATCAGTCCTCCACCGGGAATCCTGGAATCTTTCTCCACCTCTGCCGTGTTTCAGTACTCCAGAAGCTTGGGTATACTCTTGGCCTGTGTTACCCAATGCTGTCGACTTGCCCGGCGGTGGAGGCGGGGAGCTTACCCTTCTTTTGGGAGATCAGCTTGACTAGCTCGTCCATTGTTCGCATCTCTCCTTTTGCTAGGCTAGTACTGGGGGGAGTATCCGTCGTTCTGGTGGAAGCGTCGGCAGCGACGCGGCGCTGTATCACCTCCTTTCGGGTAGCCTAGCGAACTCGACCGTAGTGATTGCCTACGATGGCCTGCCCTGTTGGGCTAAGGGCGAAGTCGATAAACAACTTGCTGGGGCCGGTCGGCTCGCCGCGAGTGATCAGATAGAAAGGGCGAGCCAGGTGATAGCTTCCATCGACCACGCTCTGGGGAGAAGGATATTGGCCTTCTACACGTATCACTTTCACCCGCTTGTCTACAAGCCCCATAGATACGTAGCCGATGGCCTGGACGTGATCTGCGACGTAATCCACGACGGCCTGGCTGTCTGGCATGACCAGCGCGGTCAACGTAACCCGTTCGTTGCCCATGACGATCGACTCGAAGACGGCGCGGGTTCCAGAGCCTGCCTCCCGGCTGAGTATCTGGATGGAGGATGTCCTGTTTTTGTTGCTGGCTGGGGCGCCGACATCTTGCCAGTGGAAGGCCCAACCCGCGAAGAGCTGACGTAGCTGCAAGATAGTCAGCCCTTCCAGTGGATTGTCCGGGTGAACGATAACGGCGATCCCATCCCAGGCGATGGGGGTGATCACCCAATCCCCAGGGTGGTCTTCGGGTAGCCATGAAGCGGCGACTACGCTTGCCTTTCCCTCCGACAGGGCGCTCAGGCCTGCGATTGTGTCGCTGCTCAGTATTTTCAGAGAGACCTCGGGGTGCTGTTGCGTGAAGGCCCGGCCGAGGTCCTGAAGTAAGGGTCGCATGTCGGCTGAGCCAGTGATGGACAGCGTCGAAGGGGTGGGGAGGCTCGTTGTTGGGCTGCACGCGCATAGAATCAGCAGCAGCCCCGCGAGTAGTAAGGCCGCCAGTGGGGTGGGGCTGCATGATCGGGGCAGGCGTGAGATGAGAGCAGGATAAAGGCTGGGCGAAAGGTCGGGAGGAATAGGAAGACATCCCGGGCCTGTCGTCTGTCGTCTTTTATCCTCCATCATCCTGTGCTATCCCCGGACAAATGACAATACCAGCCCACTCACGCCGATCAACGCGCAATAGATAGCGAAGATGTATAGCCGCCCGCGTTGTAAGTAGCTGAGCAGAATGTGGATGCATAGGTACCCTGCGACAGCTGCTGCCAGGAATCCAGCGACTAAAGTAGTGCCCTGACCGTTCAACCTGCCCCCCGTGATCGCATCGACGAGCTGTAGAAATCCGGCTCCCAACAACGCTGGCGTGGCGAGCAGGAAGCTATAACGGGCGGCCGTCTCGCGGCGCAGTCCGCGGCCGAGCCCGGCCGCGATGGTCGCTCCGGATCGGGAGATGCCGGGGATGATGGCGAAGGCCTGCGCCGTGCCGATGAGCAGAGCGTCGAGCAGCCCAACCTCCCTCAGCGGTCGCTCCTGCTTGCTCCATCGTTCGGATACGAACAGGAAGAGGGCGGTAAGCAGCAGGAAGCCACTTACCGCTCTGGGGTTCGCGAAGAGCGCCTCGAACTGATCTTTGAACAGAAGGCCCAGAACCACAGCCGGGACCGTGCCCACTACGATGCCCCACGCCAAGCGAGCATCTGGGTTGTCCAGAGATCGCCCGGCCAGACCCCGCAACCCGGCCACGATCAGGTGGACGAGGTCCCGCCAGAAGTAAAGAAAGATGGCTGCCAGCGTTCCCCAGTGAACCATCGTGTCGAAGAGGAGGCTACCGGGCTTCCACCCCAGCAGCCACGGAACCAGCACGAGATGTCCGGAGCTGGAGATGGGGAGAAACTCGGTAGCCCCTTGCAGGATGCCCAGGATTAACGCTTGGATCAGGCTCATGACCTACCACTCGACGCCGGGCACGGCAGCAGGTGTCCCTGTACCGCCAGGGCCCAGTTTGATTGACCGACTCTTGATGACCTCATCGAGCCGGGCCTGTAGCTCTTTCGCCACGTCCGGGTGTTGGTCGATCACGTTGGTGAGCTCCTCCGGATCATTGTTGCGGTCGTATAACTCTGGCGGTCGCATAGGCTTGTCGGAGACGTGGGCCCAGGGTGTGTGATAGGTCCAGTCCTTGGTGCGCACGCTGGCGTACCAGCCGAACGCGGAGATGACGGTGTCCCTCAGCCCGCCTTGTCGCTCCCCAGTGACCAGTGGCCAGAAGTTCTCCCCGTCGCATTGTTCCGGGACGGGCTCACCCAGGAGATGTAAGAGTGTGGGCATCAGGTCCTGGTGCTGGATGAACCCCTCGACGACCTTCCCCGCGTAGGCCCGATCGGGGTGCCGGATGATCAGCGGGGAGCGCGTGACCTGGATGCGCACCCGGTCGACACCCTTGTGGATCTCGCCTTGTTCGCCCATCATCGTGCCGTGGTCGGAGGTGAAGACAACGATCGTGTCGTCTCGCATCCCCAGCGAATCCAGCGTGTCGATGACATATCCGATCCACTTATCGACGTGGGTGCACTCGCCGGCATAGTGGGCTTTGATGCGTCGGAATTCCGACTCGGTGTAGTCCTTGACGAAGGCGCTGGGCCAGATCGGCTCTAATCCCTCGTAGTCCGGATAGTACTTGTTCACGAACTCCGGTGGCGCGTCCCACGGCTCGTGGGGGTCAAAACTTTCTACCCATAGCATCCACGGCTTCTTGTGCCCGTACTTCTTGATCCAGTCCGCCGCGGCTCGCATCACCTGGGCGGCGAAGTGGTCGGCCTCGCTCTTCCACCACGAGCGGTTGTTGAGGTATTGGGCAACCATGCGGCGGATTGGGGCGTCCTCTGGCACCTCGGGGCGGACATATTTCGAGAGGTCGACATCAGGCTTTGGGGTCGGGACCAGGGGGTCGGCCTCTTGTCCCCGGATCCACTGCCAGGAGTGGAAGCCGCGATGGAAGTTCTTCCCGGGTTTCATCATGTGGTAGAGATCGCTGACCAGGCCGGTGGTGTAGCCGCGCTCGCTGAGCCATTCCGCCAGGGTGATCTCATTGTCCGGGATAGGGTGCCAGCCGGGAAGCTGCACGTGATCGCTTTTTTGGGGGTAGTAGGAGAAGGGGAACACGCGCTTGCCGGTGTAGAAAACATGGCGCACCGGCAGTGTGGGCAGTCCCTCGGCGTAGAAATCGGTAAAACGGATGCCCTCGGATGCCAGCTTATCCAGATGTGGGGTTTCCACCCAGGTGTTCCCATAGCTACCCAGGTAGTCCGCTCGAAATGTATCTGTGCAAAGTACTAGTAGGTTCATCATACCTCTCCTCTAGACTACACGGGACGGATGTCTGAAGCTCATTCATCCTTGCCCGCGGTTATCCCAGCCTCGGGCGGCCCGGCGGCGTTCCATCTGGGCGTGCCGGATGGTCTGGTTGGGTAGGGAGTATGTTGCCAGGAACTCCTCCTTAAATTGTGGGAAAGTGCCTGCCCGGATGTGGAAGCGTATCTCCTCCATCAGGCGGAGCATGAAATGCAAATTATGGATCGTCGCCAATCGTAGGGCCAGCACCTCGCCAGCTTTGAACAGGTGGCGCAGGTAAGCGCGGCTGAAGTGTTGGCAGGTATAGCACGTGCAGCCTGGCTCGATCGGGCTCGGATCCTCGGCGAATCTGGTGTTGCGCAGGTTGATCCGGCCGTGGCGGGTGAGCAACCCTCCGTTTCGAGCCACCCGGGTGGGCAATACACAGTCAAACAGATCCACCCCTCGGGCTACGGATTCCAGGATATCCTCCGGTGTACCTACCCCCATGAGGTACCGCGGGCGGTCAGCCGGCATGAGCGGCATCAGAGCATCCAGCGTGGCGTACATCTCCGCCTTCGTCTCCCCGACGGACAGCCCGCCAATGGCATATCCGGGAAAATCCAGCGCGGCCAGGAATCGGGCGCTCTCCGCCCGCAGGTCTGGGAATATGCCTCCCTGAACGATGCCGAATAGCGCCTGGTCCTGGCGTTGCTGTGCGGCCTTACAGCGCTCGGCCCAGGCATGGGTGCGACGCAGGGCCATCTCATTGTATGCCCGGTCCTTGGGATCTGTGCATTCATCCAGGGCCATGATGATGTCAGCTCCTAGCAATTCCTGGATGTGCATGGCGAGCTCGGGCGTGAATCGGTGTTCTGATCCGTCGATGTGCGAGCGGAATGTAACGCCGTCGTCGTCCACCTGACGCATATGGGCCAGACTGAAGACCTGGAACCCACCCGAGTCGGTGAGGATCGGATGGTCCCAGCTCATGAACTTATGAAGCCCCCCCATACGGGCGATAAGCTCGGCGCCGGGGCGCAGGTAGAGGTGATAAGTATTGGCCAGGATGAGCTCGGCGCCCAGCTCCTCCAGCTCGTGGGGAGTGACCGTCTTCACGGTGGCCTGAGTGCCCACCGGGGCGAAACAGGGCGTGTGAATGGGGCCGTGAGGAGTGTAGAACGTCCCAACCCGGGCAGCTCCATCCGTGGCTTCTAGCTCAAAGCGGAAGAGGTCATGCGATTTGTCGATCGTCATGGTATGAATTCGAGAACTTGATCAATCTCCTCGAAGGTGTTATAAAAGTGCGGTGATACCCGGACGGCAGGGCCGCGCTGTGAGACGATGATGTTCTCCTTCCCCATGCGTTCTACCAGCTCCACAGGATCTTGGCCCTGCGGGATGAATGAGACGATGCCCGATCGTTCCCCCGGATGATCGTGTGGGGTGATAATCTCAACCTGCTTGCCTTCCAATTGCTCTAGGAGGTAGCCCGTCAGTTCCAGCACACGGGCTTGGATTGAGGGAACGCCCACATCGAGGAGGAGCTTGAGGCTGGCCGCCAGCCCGACGACGCTGCCGAAGGCCAGGACGCCTTCCTCGAAGCGGGATGCGTCTTGCTTCCACGGCAGGTCGAGCGTGAAGTAGTCGCCCGGCTCCCGTTGGGCCCCGTCGTATCCCAGGACAGCATGATCGAGGTCATTCAGCCGTTCCTGCCGACAGTAGAAGATGCCCGCTCCGGAGGGACCCAGGAGCCATTTGAACGCCCCGGCGGAGAGAAAGTCAATGCCTGTCTCTTCCACGTTCAGGTCGATGGCCCCGAGTCCCTGAATAGCATCGACGCATAGATAAGCACCTGCTTCGTGGGTCATCTGGGCGATGGCTGCTAGGTCGTTCCGGTAGCCGGTGAAGAATTCCACGAAACTGATGGAGACGACGCGCGTGCGGTTGTCGATGGCCTCCCGAAGCCCGTCGAGGGGGACGCGGTAGTCTTTCGCCGGTACGATGCGCACCTCGACGCCTCGATTGGCCAGGCTGCGCCACGGGTACACGGTAGCCGGGAACTCGGTCTCCGCACAGACGACGTTGTCTCCCGGACGCCATTCCAACCCGCCAGCGACTAAGAGGATGCCATGAGACGTATTGCGTACGATGGCGATCTCCTCCGGCCGGGCGCCGATGAGCTGGGCTGCCCGCTCCCGGGCCTCCGTCAGGGGGTTGTGTTCATCGTCGTATGAAGTGTTCCCTTGCAGTAGCCGTTCCTCGAGGTAGGCTTGCATGGCCTCATAGGTGGGCAGGGGAATGGGGGAAGTAACCGCATGGTTGAGGAAGACCCTTTCCCCTGTGATCGGGAACAGCGTCCGTAGGTGCTGGATATCCAAAGCGCTTGCCTCCATATTAAGGATGAATGGGTCATGCCGGGCGGTAGATTAGCACGCCCGATAGGGCCTGTCAAATGCCGTGACTGGAGTAATTGTTCACCGTTAGGGTGAGAGAGATTAGCTGCGCTATATCCTC
>JAGHDS010000408.1 GCA_021159845.1 Anaerolineae bacterium | reverse complement strand
AACGTTTTGGACCCCATGTACCGGATTCCCGTGGTCTTGCGGTATTGGTATGACCTGTCCTATAGAGAGATCGCCGAGATCATGGGGGTGCCCGAATCCACGGTCAAGACCCGTCTGCATCGGGCCCGTCTGCGGCTGGCGGAGTACATGCAATCCAACCTCGATAGGGCTGTTCCCGAGGGAAAATCGTGAGGGTGTGAGATGACGCATGAGCGGTATCAGCTATGGATGTCGCTGGCGCTGGATGGGGAGCTGCCGCCGGATAAGGAGCGAGAGCTGCGCCAACACCTGGCCGAGTGCGCGGAATGTCGCGCCCTGTGGCGCGCCTGGATGAGCCTGGATGAGCGGTTTCGAGAGGAGCCTGTGGTAGGCCCGGCACCGGGCTTCGTCGCCCGGGTGAATGCTCGTCTGGATGCTCGCAGGCGTCAGCGACAGGTGTTGGGCGGACTCGTTGTGGTGGCCGGCTCGGCCGTCGCGTGGTCGGCGTTGCTGACGTTGCTCGGACTGGGCGTTGTCTGGTGGCTCGCTGGCGGTTCCGCACTGGTTCCGCAGGTGGCGCACCTCGCCTCCTCGTTGGGGGCCATCCTGCGGGTCCTATTCCGGACAGCGCTCGTGGTATGGGAAAGCCTGGTGGCGGCGCCGACGCAATCGCTGGTATTGGGATATGCCGTCATCGTGTTGGGACTGGCCATCCTGTGGGCGTCCGCGTTGGGGCGGTGGCGGCCGCGTCGAGGGGGAGCGAATTCTGGACAGCACACGTGAGATCAATGCTCGGTGAGGCGGAGGGAATCATGATGCGATTGCGCTGGCTGTGGCTCCTGTTGTTATGTATTGGTGTGTTGTGGCTTTTCCCCGTGCCTGTGAGCGCCCAGACAGGAACGGGGGACCGGGTTATTCTGGGGCAGTCCTATGTGCTGCCGTCAGGGCATCGCCTGCGCGGTAGCCTGATCGTGCTGGGCGGAAGCGCGAAGTTGGAGGAGGACTCACTGGTCGATGGGGATGTCACGGTGGTGGGAGGCTCGTTGAGCGCCGCTGGCCGGGTGAATGGCGATGTCGCTGTCTTTGGGGGAAGTCTGTCCCTGCTGGATGGCGCTTATGTGGATGGCGATGTGATAGCGTTTGGGGGGCACGTGAAGCGTGCTGAGGGGGCTGTTGTGACAGGGGACGTGATGACTGGGCTCGGCTGGGAGAAATCTCGGCCGTTCGCGAAACGCCCGGGGCGAGTCCCCGAGGTCCCTTATGCCCCTGCCGAGGTCTCAGGTGCCAGGGTGTTGGTCGGCGCCCTCCTGCGCGTAGTTGGAGCGATCCTCCTGGCAGCGCTCATGGGGGGACTGGCCGTGATCGTACTTGCTCTCGCCCCCGAAGCCACTCATCGCGTTGGCAGCGCGATGCTGGATGCTCCGGTCTTATCGCTGTTGGTCGGACTGGTGACATTGCTGTTGGCTTTGAGCATCGCGTTGCTTCTGGTGATCACGATCTGTCTGGCGCCCTTTGCGATGCTGCTCGTCGGAGTGTTGGTGCTGGTGATGCTCTTTGGATGGGTCGCGTTAGGATGGTTGTTGGGAGATCGGGTGCTGAGAGCGCTGGATGTGGATCGACCTCACCCATTGCTGGCCGGTGTGATCGGCGTGCCTTTGCTCACGCTGGTGACCCGCCTACCTTGCGTGGGGGTTATCCTATTACTTCTTGGGGCCAGCACAGGATTGGGTGCAGCCGTATTGACCAGGTTGGGCGCACAGCGGTATGAGGTATGACGGCTCGTCTCGGAGATAACCCGTCGCGGTCGCCTGCCCTCGGGACAAGCGACCGCGACGGGTTTTTGCAATGTGGACTGTAGGTGCCCGTCTGGTGTGATCCTCTCGTCAAGCGTCGTCCTCTTCCAGGTACTTGGGCATGAACTCGCCATCGCGCATGATGACTTCCCCGTCTACCTCAATGGTGCAGCGGATGGGAATCACGTCCACGTGCACTTGGGAGCTCCAGTCGGCGCCGGTGTCTTCCGGATACGGGTTGCCGAAGGCGACGTGAACGCCGGGCATCTTCTCGTCCTGGAGGAGATTCCCTGTGAGTTCTTTCAGCGCTACGTTGGTTCCGATGGCGAACTCCCCCATGCGGGTACCGTTCTTGGCCGAGCGCAGGTACTCAAATAGCTCGATGGCGATGTCTGGGTTGGCACAGGAGACTTCGACGGCCCGCCCGTCCTCTACCCGGATCGTGACGGGGGTATCCAGCACGCCGTATTTCTGGCTGAAGTAGTCGCCCAGGACGTTGACTACCAGCGTACCGTTGGCTGTGAGCGGCGCGGTGAACGTCTCTCCCTCGGGCAGGTTCCCCCATTCTCCCTGACGGTGATAGATGCCGGTGCAGGGCACCCAGCGCCGTGCCGGTGAGAACTCGGCCGTCAAATCCGTTCCGGCAGGCGAGGTTACGTGGATACGGTGAGCCGAGCGCACGCGCTCCCAAATGCGCCGGGTGATACGCTCGATCAGGTGATAGTCGGCGGCCATCCCCTCGCTCATCAGGCGAGGGGTGATGCCTGGCATATGCCCGTGGCGTACGTGGAGCTCGTTCAGCAGATAGCGGCGTAACATGATGCGGAAGCCGATCTCTCCCGGTTGGGAGGATGCCGCATATAGGGTGACGGTGGGCTGCCACGATCTCAGCTCGGTGAGCAACGCGACCGGTGTCTCCGTGATCGGCCGATCGCCGTATCGCTCTAGCAAGATGAGGTGTGTCTCCGGGGTGATGGCCTTTGCCTCCTCGGCCAGCGTTTGCCCGATGGCTACCGTGGGCTCATCACTGATGATAACGAGGCGGTCATCGGGCTGGACTCCCATGCAGGTACGGATGGCTGTACGGGCTCCCACGCGTATTTCGGAGCCCTCGTGTTCGAGCATGTTCCTCTCCCTTCGTGCGTTCATGTTTTCGATCGTTGAGGGCGTTTCTTGCTGGGGATGGCTCCCTGTATTTGTGGGCGTTCGGCGAGCGCGCTCAGTTGGGCTTGAGCGTTTGTCGTGATCGGCCGACCATGACCCGGGCACAGGATCTCCGCATCCAACCGGGCGAGCTTGTGTACGCTCAACGCGGCGTTGGCCCGGTCGGGTGTGAAGATCCTCGGCGGCAGGATGAGCCCGCGGCGAGTATTACGAATAGCGTCGCCCGTGATGAGTACGCGCTGTTTCGGGTGGAAGTAGGATGTGTGCCCGGGGCTGTGCCCTGGCGTGTAGATGGCTTGAAAGCCGCCGGGGAGCTTGGCCTTGTCGGTGATGAGCACGTCCGCGCGCAGGGGGATGGCGTGGAGAATGGACTTCATCAGAACGTGGTAGAAGAAAGCGACCGGCTTGCCCAGGACGCCGAATCCTAAAGGGCGGCGTAGCCGATCCTGAAGGATGGCCGCCGTCACCGCGTGGCATACGATCGCCGCCCCGGTGACTTCACGGATCGCTCTCGCACCGCCGATGTGATCCAGGTCTGCGTGGGTGAGCAGGATATGGCGGATGTCGGAGGGAGCGAAGTCAGCCCGGGAGATAGCCCGCAGGATGGCACGACTTTGCCACGGGGCTCCGGCGTCAAAGAGGATAAGCTCTCCATCATTGTCCCAGAGGTACACGTTTACTATCGAGGCGGCCTCATCCACCCACCATAGCCGCTCGTTCAATTGATGCATGTATTGCCTCGTCTTGGGGAGGGGTCAGAAATGCCGTAGCCTCGTGCGGGCGTGATTCATGATATCGTACAGGTCGCTCACTTCCACGTCCAGGGCCTTGGCTAAAGCTGACAGGCTGGTGAAATCCTCGGCCGTCAGACTGGTCAGCCGTTCATGTTCGTCCGGGGTCAGCCGATGGCCACGTAACGCCTTCTCGGGCGCTTCCAGCAACAGGCGACGACAGTCCGGACATTGCCAGGCGTGTCCGGCCAGGATAAGGAGTTCCTGATTAGCCATAGTTCATCCCTCGATCACCTTTGAGCCGAGGCGCCTGGCGCGGCCGCGCGTCGGCGAGCCTCCTGGATGATACGGATCCCGGAGCTGGTGCCGATGCGGTTGGCGCCAGCCAATATCATGCGGTAGGCGTCATCGAGCGTGCGGATGCCTCCTGCTGCCTTCACGCCGAGCGCGCCCCCTACGGTGCGACGCATCAGACGGATGTCTGCTTCTGTCGCCCCGCCGGGGCCGAGGCCGGTCGCTGTCTTGACGAAGTCTGCCCCCGCCGTCCTGGCGATGATGCAGGCAGCTACTTTTTCTTCATCGGTCAGGTAGCCTGTCTCCAGGATAACCTTGAGCAGAGCCTCTCGCTGATGTACAGCCTCGGCGACCATGTGGATGTCGTTCCAAACCAGGCAGAAGTTTCCGGATTTGAGCGCGCCGATGTTCAGCACCATATCCAGCTCTGCCACGCCGAGTGCTATGAGCGCCTTTGCCTCATGTTGCTTGACCTCGGGAAGTGTCATCCCCAGAGGAAAGCCGACCACGGATGTGACACGGACCGGGGATCCGCTTAGCGTGTGAATGCATGGCTCGACCCATGAAGGGTGCACGCATACAGCCCCGAAGCGATAGTCCAGGCCCTCTTGGCAGAACTCCGTGATCCGTTGGGCTGTGGCGTCCGGCTTCAGCAGCGTGTGGTCGATCATAGCGGCGAGTGTTTCGGGAGACATCTGGGAGACGTCCGGTGGTGATGGCGGTGGAGGCGGTGGCTCGTAGCCTGCCGCATATTGTCCCAGCGCCCGTAGCACGCGCTGTGTAGTCCTCTCGATCATATCCTGAAGCGGTTCCGAGGCGGTCATGGTAACTCCTGTTTCTCCATTCTGGTCATGGATCAACGGATATCTTGTAGTGAGGCACGATAGACCAGTCTTTTGGGGGCCAATAGCAGATCCAGGCCTTGCCTATGACCATTTTCATCGGCACGAGCCCCCACCTACGCGAATCGCTGGAGTTCCGGCGGTTGTCACCCAGCACGTAGACATGTCCGGGTGTAACGGTGGTGGTTCGCCCCGACGAGCCTCCGGAGAGCAACGCGTAGGGCTCATAAACGGGCACACCATTGATGTAGACCCGACCGCGGTCTACCCGCACGGTATCGCCCGGCAATCCAATGACGCGCTTGATGAAATCTCGGTGAGGATCACGCGGGTAGCGGAAGACGATCACATCGCCGCGGGCTGGAGTCCCGAGCTTATACGCCAGCTTGTTGATGATCAAAAACTGCCCATCATGAAAATTGGGCTCCATGCTCACCCCCTCGATGCGGAAGTTCTGAATGACGGAGCGGATGAGAGCGAAAAGGATGAGCGTGAGGACGAGCGTCTCCAGAAGCTCGCGTAAAGAGTTTTCCTCACTTTCCTCAGTTAGCCGGGGATGAGCATCCGGCTGTTCTGGCATAAGAGGAACATCTTGTATCTCGGCCACAGGCTCAGCTTTTCCCATGAGATTGGCGCTATTATAGCACCCACGCGCGCGGGTGACAAACGATCTTGCCAATCTGGGACTAGAAACCTGGCTTTCACGGGAAACCGCCTTGCCATACTGCCTGATGTCATTGTTTACTGTTCTCCTACTGAGTCCCAGGTGAACAGTTACCTCCCGATTTGGTCAAATAGGTGCCTGATGCTATAATTTAGGCCGTGGAGAGGTCGCATAGTCTGGCCTAGTGCGCGCGCCTGGAGAGCGCGTAGGGCGAAAGCCCTCGCGGGTTCAAATCCCGCCCTCTCCGCCTGGTTTGAGGCCTTGATAAAGGCTCTTTTTAGGATTAGAGAACCCTGACTTCCTTGAAGAAGTCAGGGTTCTTTCGCGCCTACATACGCTGGCCGGATGAGCTTAGAATCCATCATACCTATCCAGCTCGTGGGGCCATAATCAGCCACCTGGGTGCTCCCTTCAATGTCTGTACTCATGTCTACTGTTGGACTGAAATGCGTCCAGTCGCGGGGCGTGTAACTGTTCATCGTTCCCCCACTAGATCTTATTGGCTTCTGGTGAGCGATGTAGGTGAAGACACACTCAATACAGGTGCCTGGATCCAAGTGCTTTGGCCGCGGATGGCCCTCATCCCCCAGCCCCCCTTCTCCCAGGCCTGGGAGAAGGGGGCTTGATTCGGCCTGTGGTGGCGGCGCAGCTAACCCCTTTTACCCCAACGGGGAACAGTTACATGGGGGCTATTGTTTTGGTGTGTGAGGAGGAGTTT
>JAGHDS010000300.1 GCA_021159845.1 Anaerolineae bacterium | reverse complement strand
GCCACTAGAGCCAGCACCACCCAAGCTGGATGGCGCTGGACCTGGCTCCAGACCACGAGAACGATGGCGATCGTGATCATGCTCAGGGTAGCTAAGTTGACGAGAATGCGAGGTCGAGTCATGGCGTACCACCAGGCTACCCAAGCTCCAAGGATTAACACAGCCGCCTCGCGAGCGAGGATTTCCCCCTGTAATTCCTGTAATTCCTGCCTTTCTAGATTCTTTGCCTTCTCGACATTAGCGAACCTCACCACGATCACTCCCTCCAGAGCTATCAAGGCCCGCCAAATACGCGCTGGCGTTAGCCCCACATCTCACTTCAAGTACTCCCTCCACGTATACCGCGGTTCCCAACCGAACGCTCGGCGCGCCTTCTCGCAGCTGAAGAAGGCCTGGTATCCTTCGAGATGCCGGACTTTCGGAAGCAGATCAGGCCGGAACCGCTCGATCAATTCCATCGTCGGTTCCAAAGCCGTAGTATCCGGCCCGTTCAGGAAGTACACATCATGTGGCGGTAACGTCTCTGCCGCCTCCATGATCATCCGATGCATACGCGCCACGTCCTCACTGGCCACCCAGCCCCAAAGCCACGGGTTCCACTCCGTCGCCGGCCGCGCGTTCTCCGCCATAGCCTGCCGTCGCTCCGGCGGGCAGATGCCGGACGGCCGCGTCACATACGTTCGGATACCGTAGGCCCGGGTGAAGGAAGCCAACAACTCCTCCCCGGCCAGCTTGGAGTAGGAATACGAGTCTTCCACCGCGGACGGATGCTCCTCGTCGATAGGGAGATACTGAATGGGAAACGGATCATCACTGATGCGATAGCCATGCCCCAAGGCGCAATTGCTACCGGACATGACCACCACCTGTACACCTGCCTTCACCGCGGCCTGCATGAGATAATAGGTCCCCAGGATATTGGTCCGCATCGTGGCGTCGAAGGGCGGAAGCTCGCGCCCACTCGCCTCCATCTCTGCCCGGATCGCCGGGTGGTCCGTGGGATAGGGCATGGCCCCCAAGTGTTGGATAACCTGTACGCCTTCCACGGCACGCAGGCAATCCTCGAAGTTGTTCAGATCCCCCTGTATCCAGGGTAGATGGGATCGATCCTCAGGCAGGCGGGTGCGCGAGAAGAGCACCAACTCGTAATCGCCCTCTAACTCTCTGGCCACGTATTTCGCCAGGCGGCCGCTACCTCCCGTGATGAGCACTTTCATGATCCCCTCCGTGCAACAATGTTCAGGTAGTCAAGGCTCCCAGAAACGCCAGCCATCTCCGGGCTAAACCGCGATCGGTTCAAACGTCGTATGCAGCTCCTGCACTTGCCCCGTCTCCGCTGAGCGGTAGGCCGCGTCGAAGATCTCAATGACATGACGTGCATGTTCCACGGTGACGATCGTTGGCTTATCCTCGCGGATCCAATCCACCAGCTGCATAATATCCTCGTAGACGTGGGCCTCTTCCATCGTGCGGTGAGGCCCGACGACGTGGGGCAACGTGGCGTTGATCCCGTACTTCTCGGCCAACTCACGCCCTGGGTATTCGATCGGTTGGCCATTGAATGTATCGTGATTAATGGTGCCCTTGGTACCAAAGATGAGGAGACGTCTCAGCCCTGGGATACCCCCCGCCGCTATGCCATACACGAAGGCGTAGAACGCGTCCTCAAAATCGAGCAGAATCAGGGTATTGTCATCCATGTCGCAAGGGATCATCTCCCCACGGAATTCCCGCTCGTGGATGCGCACGCCCGAGAAAGCCGTAACGCGCTTCGCAGGGCCCAAGATCCCCGTCAGGATATGCATCCCGTACACAGTCATATCGTAGAGCGGGCCGCCGCCCGGGCGGCGGAAGTACCATGCTGGGTTGATATTCGAGAGCACATCATCACCGTGCCGGACGGACTCCTCCTCATGGTATCGGCCAAAGGCAGCGCCTGTGATCGCCCACGTTAGCACACCCAGGTCGCCGCGAAGCACCATCCGGCGGATCTGTTGGTGTAGAGGACGTAGCATCTCCCCTGGTGAGGCGACTAGCTTCACCCCACGTCGTCGAGCCAGCTCGATCAGCTCATCAGCCTCCTTCGCGGTCGTCGTCATCGTTTTGTTGAAATGGACGTGCACCCCGTGTTCGATGGCCAGCTTGCCCTGCTCGTAATGCACCCCAATGGGAGACGCGATGGTCACCGCGTCCACACCTCCCCGGTCGAGCAGATCCTCGTAGCGCTCGAAGGCCCTGGGGATGCCAAACCGCTCCGCAGCCGCCTGAGCTCGCTCGAAAACCGGATCGCAAATGGCGGTCACCTGCACCCGGTCCTGTACGTCCTCCTGTGTGAGATGGGGTAGGATCCCACGTATGGAGATGCTTCCCGCACCGACGACGCCGATTCGCACTCGATCACTCATCTTTCTCGCTCCTTGCCTGTTGTCCGGATGGAATGACCCGTTTCGCGAGCCATCATCGCCCGCCTCATGAGCGAGGCCACGGGCCACGCGAGCCAATTGTAGCACGGGAGAAACG
>JAGHDS010000359.1 GCA_021159845.1 Anaerolineae bacterium | reverse complement strand
GCGGCTTCCGTCATGACGACGTCCACGCGGGCTCCAGCCTGAGTGAGCCGGCTGGCCAGGTGAGCTGCCTTGTATGCCGCGATGCCGCCCGTAACGCCGAGGAGAATGCGCTTACTTTCCAGGATCATATACCCCCTCTTTGACTCCGTAACGGTTCTACCGTGATCGCATTGTACCGTCAGCCGGGAGACACGTCAATGCATCCGACGCGGCTCTGATGCGTCCAGGCAAAACCCTCCGGTTCTTCCGCGGCATCACATCACATCTCAGGATGGGTGATGGAAGGCACTGCCTTCCGCCACCCGAGAGGCCAAACTTGAGAGGTTCTATGCATTGCTGTTTCATAAGCCATCCGAGTGATCTCTTTGGCGCTCACGCCCACGACCTAGAAATGCGCCCGCCGAATATGGCTTTTCAATATCCTAGCATTTCCACTACCATCCGCCGTTAAGCCCTGGGATAAGGGCCGTCGAGTACGGGGCACGTGAGGTTGATTGCCTGGTTGTCGTTGGCTTGATGCGGATAGAGAAGCCCTCTGTTGGACTTTTGAGAAGCCCTGCCCGCCGAAGGCGCTCCGTTGACAGCCGACATGGAGCGGCATATACTGAGCGCGCGAGTCATGCGTAGCGTGAGGAGGATCGGTTATCTCTGCCAGGCCAGGGTCGACGTAAAGAGAGGAGGCTGATATGAACTATAGAGAAATACGCACCGACCTATACAATGTGCCGTGGACTACGGATGAGTTCAACGGGATGCCTTATCGGCTGCTAGGACGCTCGGGGCTGCGCGCGTCCAATGTGGGACTGGGCACGTGGAAGATCGGCTATCCGGAGACAGGGGATGGCTCGCGGGTGGATGCGAAAACGGCCTTCCGGATCTTCGATCGGGCCATCGAGCTGGGCGTGACGTTTTGGGATACAGCGAATCGTTACAATGGTGCCTCGGGCAACTCGGAACGCGTGATCGGGACCTGGTTGAAGCGAAACCCAGACCAGCGGCGTAACATCGTGCTGGCCACAAAGGTTTTCGGTGGCATGGATGGGCGTACTCCCAATCATAGCCGGCTCTCCCGAGGCAATATCCTGGACTCGGTTTACGCCAGCCTGGAGCGATTGCAAGTCGATCATATAGACCTGCTCTACTTCCACGCCTTCGACCCGGATACGCCGGTGGAGGAGAGCCTGGCAGCCGTGGAGGATCTGGTGAGCCGGGACCTGGTGCGATATTTCGGCGTGTCCAATTTCACGGTGGATCAACTCTCCATCTACCGGGCGGTTGAGGCGAGCTCCTCGATCCGCTGCCGGGTGATCGCCGTGCAAAACCAGTTCGATATCTTACATGGCGAATCGGCATCCCACCCGGGTGTGTTAGCATACGCGGCTCGCACAGGGATCTCCTTTGTCGCGTGGAGCCCGCTGGCGCGCGGCTTGCTGACCGAGCGGTATCTGGATCTCTCGAAGGTCGGCCCAGGGGATCGTCTGTATGATGAGGGCACGCTGGAACGGGATACCAGCGGGGATGTGATGGAAAAAGTACGCCGGCTGGCCGATCTGGCCCATCGGTGGGGGTTGGAGCTGAGCCAACTGGCGCTTGCGTACATGCTGGCCTTGCCCGGCATGGGGCCCGTAATCCCGTCCGCGTCCTCGGTCCAGCAGTTGGAATCAAACGCGGCGGCGGGAAGGATCACCCTGACGCTGGAGCAGCGTTCGCAGGTCGAGGCCATCGTGGGTGAGACTTCGGCCCCACAGAGATAACCGTCCGGTTGCGGGAGGATCTGCGGCCCCTCCCTGACGACTAATGCGGGCGCACCTGCAGCGTGGCGACCATCGGCAAATGGTCCGAGATGCCATCCGAGGGGCCGACACGGGCATCTATAGCTGTCATGCCTCGGGAGTAGAACACATAATCGATGCGAACCAGGCGAGCTGGGATAGGGATGTCGCGGAACCTCCCTGGCCGTGAGGGGTAGGTGTGTCCCAGCCCCCACCCGGCCGAGCGAAAGGCGTCCCTTAGTCCCTGCGTCAGCATATGATACGCCGTCGTCTGGTCGGTGGTGTTGCAATCGCCGCCTACAATGACGGGGCCGTTCAGGCCAGCGATGAACTCATGGAAGAGCTGAGCCTCCTTCTCACGCTGTGGGTATGTGATCTCCACCTGTCTGATCAGCCCCTTCCATGTGGCCGCGCCGGATGAAGACGTCAAATGCAGGTTGACTACATGAACGGTTTGGCCATCCACGTCCAGGACGGCATGTAGCCCCCAGCGCCACACGCCAGGCGGGGTCACCCAATCCGATGAGACGATAGGATAGCGGCTGAAGATGCCCAGCGTGCCCGCCAGCGAATAGAAGCGAGGGCGAACGGCATAGGGATAGTCCGAGCTGAGTTGCTTGACCAACTCGTCCGCAGTCCATCCCCGGACCTCCTGCAACAGGATGATGTCGGGGTTAACCTGGTGGATCACGCCAGCGATGGCCTCGGCGTCGGTGTTGAACCCCCAGACATTGAAGGTCATCACGGTGAGCGTCGGCGCATCTGCCTGGATGGTGGGGAACTTTGGCAGGAAGAGCCCGCCGAAAAGCCATAGGAAGGCCACCAGCGGGATGATCATGGCTCGGGCTGCCCAACGTGTCCGGGTTAGCCATGCGACCGGGATGAGCAGGATGAGCGGCGTGAAAAGGTACAGGGCGAACGTGTCGGCCAGCGCCAGCCACCACCAACGTGAGTCGGGGAAGAATTGGCGCAGTACCAGCCAGGCGACGATGCCTCCGACATAAGCCAGGGTGACGAAGGTTGTCACCCCGCATACGACCTGCCGCGCGCGGGCGCTGACGTCACGCAGCCGGCTGAGGGAGGGATGATCGCTCGTGGTCACCGGCCGACCTCTGTCACTCGCGTTGGTGTGATTGTCGGTGTAGGTGTGATGGGATGAGGGGGTGGTGGGCATTTCCCATCGTGTCGGGTGGCATCTCGCAGCGGGCGGGCATCAAATATGCTGTTCAGCCAGGCGTGTAGTCGACCAGGATCGCGGACGCGCAGCACGTCCTCCCCACGCTCGGTCACGATCTGTTCCACCAGGGTGAAATCGAAAGCCAGGCCATGCACGTCCTCCGGCTTTAGCTGGGCGCCAAGTTGGGCCAGCCGCAGGATCTCGGGCAGTGTCAGGTTGGTTTGGACCATGCCCTGAAAAGCCCGCCACAGCTCCGGCAAGCGAGGCAGGAGATCAAGCTGGAGAGCGCGATCGCGTAGCGCCCACAGGAGTTGCTGCTGTCGCCGCGCGCGGTCGAGGTCGCTGGAGTAATAGCGATACGTCGCGAACCGACGGGCATCCTCTCCGTTGAGCCAGACAGTCCCGGCCGGGAGCGTCCACTCAGCCAGCCCGGTGGGAGAGTGCTTATCCGGTGTGGCCTCGTACAGTGGGCAATCCAGCGTGACCGTCACGCCCCCGAGCGCGTCCACCAGGCGTTGGAAGCCGTATATGTTGATACGCACGTAATGGGGTGCATCGATGCCAATCGTCTGCGTCAGGACGCGACGAAGCAGCGCCGGGCCACCGCCCGGGTAATGAGTGCTCTCGCCGATATAATCCGCGCGATTAATGCGCGTCTGCCCGATCCCGGGAATATCCACGTATAGATCACGGGGAATGCTGACGATCCCCACCCGGCGCCGGTCCCAGTCGATGCCAGCGATCATGATCGTATCAGTGCGCCAGGTAGTCCACGCAGGGCGTCGATCGGTCCCCAAAATCAAGTAGTTGTCCGTGTCCACCCACGGGCGCGGGGTGGGAGTGGGAACGGGGGAT
>JAGHDS010000412.1 GCA_021159845.1 Anaerolineae bacterium | reverse complement strand
TCTTGGGGCCATCCTCTTTATATCCATACTTACCCCTTTACCGCAGTTCAGGGAGGCAAAAGTCCTATGCCAACACAATCGAAACGTCTGGCACTGGTTAACGGCCGCATTGTACTTCCCTATCAGGTCGTCAACGGCAAAGCTTTGGTGATAGAAGGTACTACAATAGCCGGCATCGCGAATCCAGGCGATTTGGGCTCCGAAACGGAAATGCTGGACGTCGAAGGACGGCTCATCACGCCCGGCCTCATCGATATCCACACCCACGGTGCCCTGGGACATACCTTCCTCGAGCCCACAGAGGAAGCTTTCGCCACCATCACACAGGAGAACATGCGACGAGGCGTGACATCATTGTTAGCAACGCTGTCCACAGCGTCCATTCCCAGTCTGATAGCCAGCCTTGAGTACGCTCGCGAGTGGATGCAAACCGAGCGCGCTGGGGCGCAGATACTGGGCGTACACATGGAAGGCCCATACTTCAGCCCAGCTCAGGCAGGAGCGCAGGATCCCGGCAACCTGCGCACTCCAGATGATGGTACGGTCGAGCAGCTGCTGGCTTATCATGACCTGATCCGTATCTTCACCTACGCGCCCGAACTTCCGGGAGCGCTGGAGCTAACCGCCCGGCTCAGGGAACTCGGCATCGTTCCCGCAGCGGGGCACAGCGCTGCCAGAGAAGAGGATCTCATCCCCGCCATCCACGCCGGCCTGCGACACATGATCCACATCTGGAGCGGCCAGTCCACCACTATACGTGAAGGCCCCTGGCGCAAACCCGGCCTCCTAGAAGTTTCGCTGGTCTACGAAGGGCTGACCGCTGAGATGATCGCGGACAACAAGCACCTTCCCCCTACCCTAATGCGCCTGGCCTATAAGTGCATCGGCCCCGAGCGGCTATCGCTGATCTCAGACGCCACCAGTGGTGCTGGCCTGCCTGAGGGTACCCGCTTTGGCATGGGCGCTGTAGAGTATGAGGTGCATGATGGCGTAGGGATGCTGCTCGATCGCACAGCCTTCGCGGGGAGCACTACGCTGATCAATGAGATGATCCCCATCGTGATGGAGCATGTGGACGTGCCGCTGGTTGCCGCCATTCGCATGGTATCCCTGACACCCGCCCGGGTTATCGGCGTCGCCGATCGAAAGGGAAGCATCGGCCCCGGCAAGGACGCCGACATCGCGGTGTTCAACAACGACTTCACGGCCTGGCGTGTCATGATTGGCGGCCGATGGGTCTATCCTGTGTGATACGCCGTCCTGTATTGGACGGGAAAGGAGGTATCACGATGCTCATCAGAGAGCATAAGCTACTATTTTTACCCGTGGTCATCCTCTTTTTCACCACCGGATGCGGGGGAGAAAAGAGCTCTGCTCCCAAATCCTCCTTACCGACATTCGACCTGCACAGCCCTGCCTTCACCCCCGGACACTCCATCCCCCGTAAATACACCTGCCAGGGCGATGATGTCTCGCCACCGCTCCAATGGGACACCCCCCCACAGGGGACGCAGAGCCTGGCGCTCATCATGGATGATCCCGACGCGCCCGGCAAGACGTGGGTACACTGGGTGCTTTTCGACATCCCCGGCTCCGCCCGTTCCCTGCCCGAGGCCATCCCTTCCACGCCAGAATTGCCGGATGGCAGCCAACACGGGCGCAATAGCTGGGGCAGGCTAGGTTATGGAGGTCCATGCCCACCCAGCGGAACTCACCGCTACTTCTTCCGGCTCTACGCCCTGGACACCCGACTCAACCTATCCCCAGGCGTGACGGAGAAACAACTACGCCAGGCCATGCAGGGGCATATCCTCGCTCAGGCCGAGCTCATGGGAACATACCACAAGTGATCCGATCATGGCCGACCATCTAAAAAGCGTCCCATAGTGAAGAGCTAAGAACCCCGGCCTCCCGGAGACGCCGGGGTTCTCAGTTTCCCCCTTTCCCCGAAGCCCAAGTGAACTCCGGAAGGAACCCAATTCCTTGCAGCAGTCGGATCTCTCACCCGTGGATCGTCGCCGATTTTCCCTTGACAAACTAAGGGCCGTGTCGTACAGTATGTACAGTGGTATTGACCTCTAGACATCCTGACCAATTACCCACCCCGAGTACTCTCAATGGATCGAGCGGAATTAAAAGCCTTACACATAGACCACAGTAGCGCCGTCCCGCTTTACCACCAAATCCGGGAGAATCTGCGGGACCTTATCGAGAGCGGCAGGCTAGAGCCGGGCGCAGCGCTTCCACCTGAACGGGAACTCGCTGAGCAATATGGGGTCAGCCGGTTAACAGTACGCCAAGCGATCAGCGAGCTGGTACGCGACGGCCTGCTGATCCGTCAACATGGTGTGGGCACATTCGTAGCTCCACCCAAGCTGAGTCAAGTGCAACCCGTGGCGCTCAGCTTCACTCAGCGGATGATCCAGGCCGGGCATACACCTGCCAGCCGCGTCCTATCCTGCGAGATCGCCCCGGCATCCCATAATGTCGCCCGGCATCTGGACATTCCACCCGGCGCTCCGGTTATCCGCCTGGCCCGAGTACGGCTGGCAGATGGGCAGCCTGTGATGTTGGAGATCACCCACTTACCCGCTGACCGTTTCCCCGGCTTAGTGGACGAGGATTTTCGGACACAATCCCTGTACACCATCCTCGCCACTCGCTACCAGGTCACCATCGCAGAGGCCATCCAGACGATGGAGCCCGTTGCCCTCACCGCCTATGAAGCCGAGCAACTGCACGCGCAAGAGGGGTCCGCAGCTTTGTTCGTAGAGGTCACTGCCTCATCCCCAGAAGGATGGGTAGCGGAATACAGCCGCGCTGTTGTGCGCGGTGGCACTTCACGCTACGTGTTCCACTTACGCAACGCGCACGACCACCAAGACACACGGTCACGATCGGCTTACAACAGTTCCAGAGCCGTTACGTCACGCCGATCAGCCAGCTCATGGCCGCAGCCACAGTGATCATGATCCCGGTGCTGCTCCTGTTCTTCGCGGCCCAAAGGGTGTTTATCGAAGGCATATCGATCACCGGGATGGGAGGCAGGTGAACGGATGAAGCCCCTTCGGATCGCTATCATCGGCGTGGGCGTCATGGGACAGCGCCATGCAGAGACGTTTCGACGGCTCCCCGACGCGCAACTCGTCGCCGTGATGGACGTCGACGCCCATCGCGCCCAGGAGGCGGGAAGCCATTACAGCGTGCCCGCGTTCACCGATCTCACGGCTTTGCTCGACGAGGCCGCCCCGGAGGCAATCTGCATATGCACTCCTGACTGGGCACATCGAGCCCCGGCGATCGCCGCTGCGAAGCGCGGAGTGCACCTTCTGATCGAGAAGCCGCTGGCCACTACGCTGGAGGACGCGGACGCCATCATCACCGCAGCTCAAGCGGCCGGCGTCACACTGATGGTAGGACACATCCTACGCTTCGACCCCCGGTATGCAGTAGCACATGCGGCCGTTGCATCAGGCGACATCGGCCGGCTCACTTACATGTACGCCCGGCGACACAACCTCATCGACTCTGGACTACGGTTTCGTGGGGGCACTACTGTGGTGAACTTTCTGGGTATACACGATCTAGACATGATGCTGTGGTGCGCCGACAGCCCCATCGAAGAAGTGCACGCGATAGGCACACGCGGCGCGCTGGCTGACCTCGGTGTGGATGACGGCGTGTTAGCTACGATAAAGTTCCAAAATGGCGTCATGGGTTGCCTGGACGTTCATTGGGCCATGCCGCCCGGGGCCATGCCATTGGACGCCGAGTTCAAGCTCATCGGCACGGCAGGACAGGTTCGCGTGGATGGAACCCTTGGGGCCGTCCAAATCAACGTGGGAAATACATCCCAATTCCCCGACACCGTGTACGCACCGGCCCCATCCGGGACCATAGGCGCTCTGGCAGCCCAGAACGCCCACTTCATCCAATGCGTACGCACAGGAAAGCGGCCATTGGTCGACGGTTCGACAGCCCGTCGCGCGGTCGTCTTAGCGACACTCATCCACGAATCACTGGGGGCCAGGACGGTCGTCCGGCAGGACGGCCTCGATCAGTAGCCCTCGTGGGTGAGAGGCCACCTACCTACAGGAGGTGATCGCGGGAGAAAAGCGTATGGCAGGCTCCGCACCTGTCAGATGGCTCACAAGCCCGGGAGGAGGAAGCAATATCTTCCAGGGCACACGACCCTTTATACAAGAGGACAGCTTTCTAAGGAGGAAGTCCCATGTCTGTGCTAAACAAACGTATCACCCGCCGTGACATGTTGAAGTACTTCGGGATGGGCGCTGCGAGCGCCGCGCTGGCTGCCTGCGCACCGGCAACACCAGCTCCAGCCCCCGCTGCCCCGGCCGAGAAGAAGGAGGCAGCTCCCACAGCCCCGGCCAAGGAGGAGAAAAAAGCTCAATTCGATTACTGGACTGGCTGGAGTGGCTTCGAGTTCGATGCCCTGCAAAAGATCGTGGACAAGTTCAACGAGGCTCACCCGGACACCCAATTCAACATGACCACGGTCTTCGGCCAGTATGAGAAGGTGCTGACAGCCATCGCCGGCGGTACCCCGCCAGATGTCGTCTCGGCCGTCTGGCTCCATCAGCTCGTCTCCATGGCCGCCCGCAAGGGGCTTATGCCCCTGACCGCCTATGCGGACAAAGACGGCATCACTGGCGATCCCTACTTCCCCAACCTGTGGGATGCCTGGCACTGGAAGGGCGACCTGTGGGGCCTGGCCATCACAGCGAACTCCAACGTCATCGCCTACCGCAAGGACCTATACCGAGAGGTCGGCCTGGACCCGGACAATCCACCCAAGACCATTCCCGAGCTGGATGAGGCCGCTCAGAAGCTGGACAAGTTCGACGAGAATGGGAACATCCTGCGCTACGGCATCTACCCCGGCGGCATCTTCTGGTGGGGGCTCGTCTTCGGTGGTACCTTCTTCGACGAGGCAAATGGGAAGATCACAGCCAATGATGAACACATTGTGGCGGCACTGGACTGGATGGGTGGCTATGCCAAGCGGCTGGACCCGGCCAAGGTGGCGGCCTTCCAGCAAGGCTTCGGCGACTACATGAGCCCGCAGAACGCCTTCTTCGTCGGCAAGGAGGCCATGACTCAGGTCGGCGAGTGGTTCATCTCCTTCGTGAACAAGTTCGCCCCAGGCCTGGACTACGACTTCATGCCCGCCCCCATCCCCGAAGGCGGCCGCGAGAAGTGCACCACCTTCGGCGGCTCCATCTTCACCATCCCCAACGGCGTGAAGAACCCCGACGTCTCCTGGGAGTTCATCAAGTTCCTCTCGGAGGACGAGAACATGGGCGAGTTCTGCTACGTCATCCACAACGTGCCGCCCAAGACCGCCGTGGCCTACCAGGACCGATTCGTCGGCGATCCCAAGTTCAAGCTCGCCGTGGACATGCTCTCCGGGAAGAACAGCTTTGGGCCGCCCAAGACCCCCGTCACCGAGTTTTACTTCACCAAGCTGGGCGAGGCGGAGGACTCAGTGAAACAGGGCCAGAAGACTGCCCAGGAGGCCCTGGACGAGGTCGTCAAGCTCGTGACCAAAGAATACGAGAGAGCATTGAAGCGCGGCTGAGCGCTTCTCGCGAGGGGGGATGCCACCCGGCATTCCCCCCTTTCATACAAGCCCCCCACGTATGGAGGTCATGGACATCATGAGTCTATTCGGAGTACAAGCGAAGAGAGCCAGCCGGGGATGGAAGTGGAAGGAGCTCGCCCTGGGAATCGCCTTCATCTCCCCCGCCATCATCGGCTTTCTAGCCTTCACCATCTACCCCGTTATCATGTCCTTCTACTACAGCTTCACCGACTACAACATCTTGCAATCCCCCCTCTGGATTGGGTTAGAGAACTACCAGGATCTGATCAAGGACGATGCCGTCTTTAGAAAAGCCATATACAACACGCTCTACATGGTGTTAATCGGCCTTCCCATCCATCTGACCTTCGACTTCCTCATGGCCCTGTTGCTCAACACTCGCATACGCGGACGTTCCCTGTATAGGACGATCTTCTACATGCCCTCTATCACCCCTATCGTGGCGACGGCTATCCTCTGGCTGTGGATATACAACCCCCAGTATGGCCTCGCGAACTCCGTCCTAAAAGCGCTAGGACTTCCCACAATTGGGTGGATCGCCGATCCCTTCTGGTCCAAGCCATCGTTAATCTTCATGGGCATGTGGTACGGCGGCAACACGATCCTCATCTACCTGGCCAGCTTACAGGACGTTCCCAACGAGCTATTGGAGGCCGCAGAGCTCGACGGAGCCAACGCGATCCAGCGCACATGGCATGTCACCCTGCCCATGATGAGCCCGGTGATCTTCTACACCATGATCATGTATATGATCAGCTACTTCCAGTACTTCACCGAGGCGTGGGTTATGACAGCCCAACGGTCCGGCGCGGCGGGTGGGCCTCTCAACTCACTGATGTTCTACACTATGTACCTGTATCAGAACGCATTCCAGTTCTTCAAGATGGGATATGCCAGCGCTATGGCCTGGATTCTATTCTTAATCGTGCTGGCGGCGACCGTCCTCCTATTTAAGACCTCTGGTTGGGTTTATTATCGCAGCGAGTAGGGAGAGCACACATGACAGGAGCACAATCCATCACTACACGCCAGCGCGGCTGGCTATCCTCCAGGCGTAACCAAGAACGGTTAAAGCTCGGCTTCGCGTACTTCATATGCACGGCTATAGGCCTCATCTACATTTTCCCCTTCTACTGGATGCTGGCCACATCCCTGAAATCGGACCAGGAAGTGTTTCAGTGGCCCCCAGCCTGGATCCCAGCGGTGCTCCATTGGGAAAACTACCCGGCAGCGCTGAACTACATCCCGTTCTGGCTATACATGAAGAACACTTTCATCATCGCCACCCTCTCCGTGATCGGCACGGTAATCTCCTGCACGCTGATCGCCTACGGCTTTTCCAGGATACGCTGGCCAGGACGGGACATCGTTTTCATTGCCTATCTGAGCACACTCATGTTGCCCTTCCAGGTGACCATGATCCCGCTGTACATCGTCTTCCGCAACCTGGGATGGGTAGGCACATACCTGCCACTTGTAGTCCCTACCTTCTTCGGAAGCCCCTTTTACGTCTTCCTCCTCCGTCAATTCTATATGACCATCCCCAACGAGCTATCCGACGCCGCCCGCATCGACGGCTGCGGTGAACTGAGCATCTTCTGGCGGATCATGATCCCGCTGACCAAGCCAGCGCTGTTCACCGTGGCGCTGTTCACCTTCCTGGCCCAGTACAGCGCCTTCCTTCCCCCGCTCATCTACCTGACCGACCAAAAACAGTGGACGATCTCGCTGGGACTTCAGATGTTTAAGAACATGTACGGGCTACAATGGCAGAAGATGATGGCCGCCTCAACTTTGACGATGTTGCCACCTTTGGTATTATTCTTCTTCACACAACGCACCTTCATGGAGGGAATCACTCTCACGGGGATCAAAGGATGACCACGAACAACGAACTGATAAACAGGTTGCGAGGCGGGCTGATCGTCTCCTGCCAGGCGCTGGAGGGCGAGCCGCTACACGGCAGTGAGTTCATGGCGCGGATGGCGACCGCTGCCCAGATGGGCGGCGCCGTGGGGATTCGGGCCAACTCGCCAGAGGACATCGCTGCCATCCGCGCCGCGGTGGATCTGCCCATCATCGGGATCCACAAAGTACAGGAGCCCGGCTTCGATGTGTACATCACCCCGCGTCTGAAGCACGCCCGCGCAGTGTTAGAGGCCGGTGCGGACATCATAGCAGTGGATGCCACAGTGCGCCCCCACCCCGAGGCTGAGGACGGGGCCGCGTATATCCGTCAGTTGAAGGCCACCCTGCCATGTCCTATCATGGCCGACATCTCGACGCTGGAGGAAGGGCTGGCGACGGCGGAGGCCGGGGCCGACCTGATATCCACCACCATGTCCGGATATACACCCTACAGCGCCCGACAGGAGGGGCCCGATCTGACGTTAGTCCAGGCCCTGGCCGAGCGCCTGGACATTCCCGTGATCGCCGAGGGACGAATCCGAACGCCGGAGCAAGCCCTGGCCGCGCTGGAAGCTGGAGCCTTCGCCGTCGTTGTCGGGGCCGCTATCACGCGCCCTCAAGAGATCACCCGCTGGTTCGTCCAGACCATCCGGCGAGCCAAGGCACCGTAACGTTGCAGGATGACCCGCCCAGGCGCGGAGCCATCCTGAGAGCACATACACCCACACAGAAACAAGCAACCGCAGCCTGCGAAAAGGGAGGCATAGTGATGAACGACAAGATTCGCGTGGCCGTCGTGGGCGCGGGGAACATCGCCCGTGCCCATCTGAACGCCTATGTACAAAGCGGCCGCGCGGAGATCGTGGCCGTAGCCGATGTGGTGGAAGAGATCGCCCAAGCCCGAGCAGAGGAGTTCGACTGCAAGGCCTACACGGGCCACCGGGAAATGTTCGACAGCGAGGACATCCAGGCGATCAGCGTATGTACCCCTCCCATAGCCCACCGTGAGGTCACAGAAGCGGCGCTCGAGCGCGGGTTAGCCGTCCTATGTGAGAAGCCGCTGGCCCGCACCGTCGAAGAAGCCCAGGCGATGGTGAAGGCCGCCGATCGCACGAACGGCATCCTGATGACGGCTCTCTGCCATCGCTTCCACCCGGCCGTGTGCGCTTTACGGGAGATGATCACGGCCGGACGCCTGGGCCAGATCATTCACTTCCACAATCGCTTCGCGTTCCGGTTCGTCGGCGTGGAGAACACCTGGTTCGTGAACCCCGAGATCGCCGGGGGAGGTATTCTCCTCGACACCGCCGTACACTCCGTCGATCTGTTCCGCTTCCTGGTAGGTGAGGTGGAGAGCGCATGGGCCCGGCTCCACACCACCCTGCCGGGGCTGAAGGTCGAGGATAGCGCGATCCTACATGTGCACTCAACGGAGGGAGCGGACGGCGTCATCGAGTGCTCGTGGGTAACACCGGTGTCCGAGGCGGCCATCTGGCTCTACGGCACTCGGGGGGAGGCCGTTGTGGATTACGCCGCGGCCGAGCTGCGTTACCGTCTGGAGGGAGATGACGACTGGACGCGTGTGCCGGACGAGGGCCCCAACCGCTTCGTGGGCGAGATCAACCACTTCCTGGATTGCGTGGTCAATGGGACCAAACCGACAGTAGACGGCCGAGAAGGCCTGCGAGCGCTGGAGATCCTGGCCGCCGGATACCGCTCCGCGAAGAGTGGATGTGCGGAAAGCACAGCAGAATAGCAGATAGCGGGCAGCGGGTAGCAGACAGCAGATAGCGGATAGCAGGTAGCAGACAGCAGGCGGCAAAAAGAATACTTGCGAGTGGGGAAAAGGGATTAGGGGGGAGATGGGGAAGTAGGCACGCGCCGTCTGTCTTGGAGGAGATGAATGATGTCAAAAGTGGCATTGATTCCACTGGATGATCGCCCACCTAACTACGACTTTCCGCAATACGTCGGCCGTATCGCCGGGGTGGAGGTACTGTTACCTCCTCGAGAGTGGCTGGGTAATCTATGGCGCGGGGCCCAGATCGAGCGGATAGCCTTATGGCTACGCGATATAGCACCTCAGGTCGACGCTGCGATCATCGCCCTGGACACGCTGGGATACGGCGGGTTGGTCAACTCCCGCACATCGTACGACGACGTGGACACCGTGCTCGGCCGGCTGGCGCTGCTCCGCGAGATCAAGCGGGAGTATCCCAACCTGACCTTGCTCGGGTTCAACGTGCTCATGCGCATCACCCGCGGCAATACGTCCGAGGAGGAAAAGCCCTACTGGGCCACGTACGGCGCCCGCATGTTCCGGCTCTCGTACCTGAGCGACAAAGCAGACATGGGCGACGCCTCACCGGAGGAGATCGCCGAGCGGGACCGATTGGCCGACGAGTTACCTCAAGAGGTCGTCCAAGATTACCTGGACGGCCGGGCTCGCAATCACGTCGTCAACAAGGCGATGTTGCAATGGACGCGCGAGGGTGTGTTCGACTACCTGCTCATCCCCCAGGACGACACGATGGAGTACGGCTGGAACATCGCCGAGAGCAGGGCCCTGCGCCAGGAGATCCAATCGCTGGGGCTAACGGACCGGGCTATCACCTACCCTGGCGCGGACGAGATCGGGATGATCCTGCTGGCCCGCGTGATCTGCCAGGAGAACGGGATCATGCCGCGCGTGTGGGCGCGTTACGCGTCGTGCCGAGCGGATGGTGTGATCACAGCGTATGAAGACCGCCCCATGCCCGAGCTGATCAAAGCCCATCTGGCTCCGATGGGCGGTATACTCGTCGGATCCCCCGAGGAGGCGGATTTCCTGCTCTTCGTCAACTCTCCCGGCGAGATGCAAGGGGAAGGCGTCTTTCAATTACCACTGCGCTGGAGCGAGGAGGAGCTGACCCAATACGTTCCCCAGGCCGCTCGATGGATCGAGAAACACCAGGTCTCCGACTCGCTGCGCGCGACGCGACGGGAGATGTATTCCGTCTTCCGCAACGTGGATGAGTTCGTGAGGGCGGCGGCCGATTATGCTTCCAGAGGGAGCCCGGTCGCCATCGCGGATGTGGCCTTCGTGAACGGAGCCGATCTGGCGTTGGGGGATCGCCTGATGGAGATTGGCCTGGCGCCCCGCCTGGCCGGGTATGCGGGGTGGAACACGGCAGGGAACACATTAGGGACCGCGCTGGCCCACGCCGTCGCCCGGGTAGCCCATCTACGACGCGGCGAGGACCGCGAGGGGCTACGCGCTCACTTGGCTTACCTGTTCCTGCGTTTCCTGGACGACTACATCTACCAGGCCATCGCCCGCACCGAGGTCATGCTGCTGGACCTGCCTACGCTGGGGTTGGAGCCGACGATGGGTGAGCTCCCGCGAGACGTGGAAGCCGTACAAGCGCGGGTGTCCGCCCGGCTCCAGGAGCGGGCAGGCACTCTCATCGACCTCTTCCGTCAGACATCGGCGTCGGAGCCAGGCTGGCCCGAGATCGCCGAGATCGAGGTGCGGAATATCTATCTGCCGTGGAAGCGCCTCTTCGAGATCGGGTGCGATGTGAGTGTGCGCTTCGCAGATGAGGATAAGTAGGGACAAAAAGGGGCCTGGTCTCTCATAGGAGCCAGGCCCCCGATCTCCAAGGCTGTGGACGGTCACCCGTCACCCGTACTTCTGCTCGAACTCCTTCATGAAGTCCACCAACGCCCGGACGCCTTCCACCGTCTGGGCATTGTACAAGGACGCTCGCAATCCCCCCACGGAGCGATGCCCCTTCACTCCCACAAGCCCGGCCGCCTCGGCCTCGCTCGCGAACCGCTTCTCCAGTTCCTCATCGCCGCCGCGTATTCGGAACACCACGTTCATACGCGAACGGCTCGACTCCTCCACCGGGCATTCGTAAAACGCGCTGGCATCGATCGCGCTGTAGAGCAGCTCGGCCTTCTCCTCGTTCCGCCGCGCCATCTCAGCCAACCCGCCCTCTCGCTCGACCCAGTCCAGCACCAGGCTGACTACATAGATGCCGAAGGTCGGCGGGGTATTGAAGAGGGAACGCTTGCCGATATGCGTGCGATACTGCAGCATCGTCGGTAAATCCTTGCTCGCCCGCTCGGCCAGGTCCTTCCGCACGATTACGATCGTGACGCCCGCCGGGCCTGCGTTCTTCTGCGCGCCAGCGAAGATCAGACCAAACTGCGATACATCTACCGGCCGGGAAAGGATATCCGACGACATGTCCGCTACCAACGGCACATCGCCTGTGTCCGGGAACCAGGCCCACTGGGTGCCGCGGATCGTGTTATTGGAGGCCATGTAGACGTACGAAGCATCCGGATGCAAATCCAACTCCTCACGCCGGGGCAATCGCGTATACCCCTCCCCGGCCGTGGAAGCTGCTATCCGATACGATGCCAACTTCTCCAGCTCACCGATCGCCTTCTGCGTCCAGTTGCCCGTGTCGATCACATCGACCGGCTTCCCCTCAAGCGCCAGATTCATCGGCACCATAGCGAATTGCAGGCTCGCGCCCCCCTGAAGGAAGAGAACGGCATATTCGTCCGGGATCCCCATCACACGCCGGAACCCTCCCTCAGCCCGCTCCACGATCTCCGCAAAAGCCTTCGAGCGATGGCTCATCTCCATGACGGACATGCCGGTGCCGCTGAAGTTCAATAGCTCATCACGGACCTGCTCCAGAACGGGAACCGGAAGAGCAGCTGGCCCCGGGTTGAAGTTAAACACACGACCATACATCACCTTGTATTCCTCCTCCCTCGCGACAAAGGCTCGCGATACCCCAGCCCGGCCTGCCCCCGGCGGCCGATCGGCCATACTACCTGCGCCGGGCCTGAACTCACCGCACATAGATCGGGTTGCTGAAGACCCACGCGCGCCGCCGTCCCCAGGCACGACGATACACTTCCACGCGATACACCCCCGGCTCGTGGGTGGCGAAGTACAACGCATCACCATGTGTCCGGGCAACGACCTGCCCATCTCGCAGTAAGCGGATATCCCCCGCGCGGGGGAGCTGTACCTCAAAAGAGATCAACGAGCCGGGTGACAACGCGTCTCCCATGACGACAACCCGATCGCCCTGGCGCGCCCGAAAGCGGAAGCCCGCCGTCACAGCAGGCATGTCGTATCCCACCCAACAATGCCCCCGCCGAAGCGCCTCTAGGACCATCCCCCGGTCATAGTCCAGATCCCCGGAGAAGGGCTCAGGCGTCAAGATATGCGTGTTGACGGCGCGAAAACACACCTCGTAAGGATGAATGACAACTGACAACGGTCCCCATGAGTAGCGCAGCGCATGGACATCAGAACCTCCAATCGCCACCACCGGGCGGGCCTGCGTCAACTCATCCCACTTCGCCACCATCTCCCTCAGCGGCCCCATCGTGAACCACTGCGGTCGTTTAGCGATCAACAGCCCATCCAACCGGGTATGCGCATACGCCCGGAACTCGGACATATAATTCCATAGCTCGACACCAGTATAGCCGGTGACATCCCAATCCCGCCAGGGAAACTCGCCGGAAATCAGGCCGCTGGTGCGTTCGTACGGATGAGCCAGAAAGGTCAGACCACCCTGCGCCCGAACGGCGTCGATGAGCTGTTGGGGATCCTTCCCCAGCGATGCGACATCCTCGCGTACCCCCAGGCACAGCATATGATTTCCAGACGGAGTGCGATCAGGGTCGTGCACCTCCTGCCCGACAAGCAGGAGCACGGATCCGCGCCACCCCTCCTCCGAGAGGATCAGTGTATTGTGATCCGTGGTGATGAGGAAATCCAATCCTGCCGCCTGGGCTGCCTGCACTACCTGGGCCACCGTTCCAGCGCCATCGCTGGCCACCGTATGAATATGGATGTTACCTGCGTATTCGTACCATTGCATCACACTTCTGCCTCATCCGCCGACGCCTCCGACGGTAGCTCCGCCGTCTCAGCCGACTCGGCAGCCCGCTCTCGAGCCAGCTTGGATAGATAAGGGCGCCGGATCGCCCGCTTCCAGGAGAGCGATTCGTCCCCCGGCGCCACTTTACGGGCAAAGATCAGGTAGGCCGTATGCGCCACCATGCGGTCGGCTGGGCGCAGACGGTCGGCCACAGGCTTGTACGGCCGCAGAAGTAGCTCCTCCACTTCGATCTCGGCGAACCCGCCGTGGGACTCCATCCCCGCCAGCAGCTCGACCACCTGATTAGTCGTGGGTACCAGGCTACCGAAGAATCCCCCCAGCTTCAGCGCGGCATAGGCCTGAGGGAGGTATTTCCAGGGCGTACGCAAATCCAGAAAGCACGCGTCCGCTTCCGTCTCGTCGAACCCCTCCACGATATCCCGCTGACGCAGAGTGACATAAGGTAGCAACCCCAGGCGCTCCAGATTACGCCGAGCCAGCTCCAACATCTCCGGGCGCGCCTCATACGAGTACACGTGTCCTTCCGGCATCACCGCCCGGGCCATAGCCAGCGTAAGGCCACCGCTGCCCGTCCCCGCCTCCACAACTCGTCGCCCGGAGAACAGATCAAGACGCAACACGATGTAGGCGGCATCCTTGGGGTAAACGATCTGCGTGGAACGCTTGATGTGCAAGATCAAATCGTAGGTCGAGGGCTCCAGAACCAGGTAGGGGTATCCTGTATGGGTGCGCACAGTACGGCCCAACGGCTGGCCGATCAGGTCGTCGTGAAGGATTCGCCCACGATGGCTATGCCATTCCGCGCCCGCCTGCAAGCGGACAAGATGACGACGACGCTCC
>JAGHDS010000327.1 GCA_021159845.1 Anaerolineae bacterium | reverse complement strand
GCAGCGGATTCAGCAGCACTTTTTGTCCTTCGGCCAGATGCTCCAGTGCGTCGCCGACGCCGATCACGGCAGGGATGCCCAGCTCGGTAGCTAGCAGCGCGCCGTGGCATTCCGGATCGCCCTCGGCGAGGATCAAGCCCGCCGCCCGGCGGATCGGCTTGACGAAAGTGCGGTCTGTGTGGGAAGTGGCAATGATCTCATCGTGCTCCACTCGAGTGTCTGGTGGAAGCGGTGGTTCCAAGCGTCGAATGCGCCCGATCACCGGCTGTCCCCCAATCCCCTGGCCACGCGCCAACACCCGGGCGATCTTCTGCACCTTCATGAGATCGGTGGTACCGGGTGCGCTGCCTGCAGATCCGGCTGTAATCACTACGGTGTCCCCCTCATCAATATAGCCGTGCTTACGCGCAGCCTGGATCGCGTCCGCGATCATCACATCCGTGTTCGCTGCCCGAGGGGAGAGCAGTGGCTCCACACCCCAGTATAGCGTCAATTGGCGTTGTGCGATGAGGCTGGGCGTGACCGCAATGATGGGGCAGGGTGGTCGGAATCGGGATAGAAGGCGCGCTGTGTAGCCGCTGGCCGTAGGGGCGATGATGGCTCGCGCGGACAGATCGATGGCCGTGTTCACGCTGGCGTGGGTCACCGCCTCAGCCACCGCCCTTGGCTGTCGAGGCATTTGGGTATCATACCGCAGGGCCTGCTCTGCCGTCTCTGCAATACGCGCCATCGTCCGCACAGCCTCGAGGGGGTACTTGCCCACAGCCGTCTCCCCCGATAACATCGTGGCATCCGTGCCGTCCAGGATCGCGTTGGCTACGTCCGATGCCTCCGCCCGCGTGGGGCGTGGGTTGCGAATCATGGAGTCCAGCATCTGAGTGGCCGTGATGACAGGCACACCTGCCTGATTACACCTGGCGATGATCTCCTTCTGGATCATGGGCACCGCTTCCGGCGAAGTCTCAATGCCCAGATCACCACGCGCCACCATGATCCCATCGGCCACTTCGATGATGGCCTCAATATTTTTAACCGCCTCAGGCTTCTCGATCTTGGCGATCACCGGGATCGACCGCGCCAGATCACTCATGGCGACGATCATCTCCTTGAGGGTCCTCACCTCATCCGCCGTGCGCACAAAGGACATAGCGATCCAATCCGCTTGGTGAGCTACGGCGAATTGCAGATCCTCTTTATCTTTTTCCGTGATGGATGGAATGTCCAGCGAGACATTGGGCAAGTTCATCCCCTTATGAGATGTGAGGATTCCACCAGTGACCACCTTGCACGTGATCTCATCTCCGTCCACCCCGCGTACGCGTAGCTCTAGAAGCCCGTCGTCGATGAGAATGCGATCACCAGGATGTACAGCCTGAGGCAGTTCGGCGAATTGTACGGGGATGCGCCCCGGTTCCCCCACCTCAATGCTGGGGCTTAGCACGACCGTGGTGCCTGGCTCCAGCCGTATGCCGCCTGTCGGCATCTCCCCCACACGCAGGCGTGGGCCTTGCAGGTCCATCAAGATGCCCACAGGATGGCCAACCTTCTCCGCCGCGGCTCGGATGCGCCGGATGGTCTCCTCGTGCGTGGCATGGTCACCGTGGGAGAAGTTGAGGCGCGCCACGTCCATGCCCGCCTCGATGAGCTGGGCCAACATCTCCGGATCGCGACTGGCTGGCCCGATCGTGCATACGATCTTCGTTCGCAGCATAAACCACCTCGTTGAACGAAGGACGACCGACAAATGACGAAGGATGAGAGACTGTCGCCCTCCGTCTGTCGTCTACCGTCTTTTGTAATGGATCTCCGATAGCCCACGCAGCCGATCCGCCGCGGCCTCCGGCGTCAGGTCCCGCTGAGGATTCGCCAACATCTCATATCCTACCATGAACTTACGCACTGTGGCCGATCGTAGCAACGGTGGGTAGTAGTGGGCGTGCAGATGCCACTCCGGATGCTCCTGGCCGTCAGTCGGCTGCTGGTGAAACCCCATGCTATAGGGGAAGGATGTCTCGAACAGGTTATCGTACCGCGTGGTCAGCCGGCGAATGATGTTGGCCAGGCCATCGCGCTCCGCATCGGTCAGTTCCGCCAGAGAAGCCACATGTCGCCGGGAGATCACCATCGTCTCAAACGGCCAGTTGGCCCAGAACGGGACCAGGGCCACGAAATGTTCATTGGCACACACGATCCGTTCGCCCAGCCTCTCCTCCAACGCGACGTAATCACACAACAAGCAACGCCCATGCTCCGCCCGGTAAGCTTCCAGCGATGCCTGCTCCTTGCTGGGCTCTACCGGCATCGTCTCGTTGGCCCAGATCTGGCCATGCGGATGAGGATTGCTGCACCCCATCATGGCGCCCTTGTTCTCAAAGATCTGTACGTAGTTGATCCACGGCTTGGCTCCCAGGTCCAGGTACTCGTCCGCCCAGACGTCCACCACCCGTCGGATGTCCGTCTCCTCCATCTCCGGCAGGGTGAGATCGTGCCGGGGCGAGAAGCAGATGACGCGGCAGGTGCCCCGCTCGCTACGAGCGACCAACAGGTTCGACTCGTTCACCTCGCCAGGCGGGGTCTCCGGCAAAAGCGCAGCGAAGTCGTTGGTGAAGACGAAGGTGCTGGTGTACTCTGGATTCCGTACCCCACCCGCCCGGGTGTTTCCAGGGCACAGGTAGCAGTTGGGGTCATAGGCAGGGCGTTCCTCCTGAGGAGGCTTCTCCACCTGGCCCTGCCAGGGCCGCTTGGTGCGATGAGGGGAGACGAGGATCCATTCGCGGGTTAACGGGTTGAATCGCCGATGAGGGTCATCATTCAGATTGAAAGAGCGCATAGTACCTCCTTCACTTCGTCAGTGCAGCGATGATCTCCGCGCGGGCGGCGGCGTAATCGGCCGGATCCAGCGAATACAGCTTTTCCGGCGGCGTGTGATCGACATCGGCGAAGTCGGCCAGGTTCTCAGCACGTATCACGCGGGCGAAAGCCCAATCCAGTGCCTCGGCAATAGCCGTGTCTCCGGCAGCCTGCTCTCGGGCCATTGTGATCAACTCGAAGTCCTGGATGCCGGCCAATAGCATCTCGGTGCGCAGGGTACGTACCGGCCGACCGTCGTATCCGGGATAGACGAAGAACATGTCGCCCGTGTGCCATTGCGGGAAGCGGAAGCCGGGGCG
>JAGHDS010000365.1 GCA_021159845.1 Anaerolineae bacterium | reverse complement strand
GCCCAGCTTGGTCACCACGATCTTATGCGCCAGCGGGTCCACACCCGCCCGACGGAAGTCATCCAGGCACGTGAACGCCCGACGCGCCCGCGTCAGGATCACCTGCACGCCATCCACCTGCACCGTGGCGATGCCCTCCTCCTCCGGCGCCAGATGCACGATGCGGCCGGTGACGCGCAAAGGGCGCCCATGATCGGGATCCAGCCGGCCGCCCACGGCCAACTCCACGCTCGCGCCCACCTCGGCCAGATAGCACCGCCGCGTGGCCGGCGCGTCGACGATGGCCGCGTAGACGGCATCGGGTACCCCATGGGCCAGCAGCCGCTCCAGGACGAAGGGCACGTCCCCCGCCCCGCCGGCCGTGGTGTTGTCGCCGGAATCCGTGATGAACACGGGGGACTCGGGAGCCGCCAGCGCGGCCTCGATGGCCTCATCCACGGAGAGCGTCTCCACATCGTAGCCGAATTGATCCCGCCGATCCCACATCGCCCGCGCCAGACGCCGGGCCTGCTCTCGCGCGGCCTCCAGATGGGACGCATCCTCCGCTGTGACGAGCACATAGGCCGCCGCGTTGGGCACATCGGCCCAGGCGAAGCCCACCAGGATGGACGCCGCAGCGATACCGGGCTGCGCGTCCACCTCGGGCAACATCGCCATCAGCGAGCGCATCGGCTCCACCTCGGTGATGGCCTGCTCGCCGAAGAGGAGGAGCGGCACCCGGATCATCACCGTGCGAGGGCGACGCCTGTCTCGAATGGATTCCACCAAAAGCGCCAGCGCCCGATCGCGGGTCTCCCACATGTCCCGATGCGGCGCGGTGCGATAGGCCACCAAGATGTTCATCATATCCACGAACTCGGGCGTCATATTGCCGTGCAGATCCAGCCGGGCGGCGATGGGGATCTCATTCCCCACCTGCGCGCGGATGGCGCGCACCAGGTCCGTCTCCCCGTCCCCGATGTCGCGTACATAGAGGGCGCCGTGCAGGATGAGGAAGATGCCGTCGAGCGCGCCCGCCGCGGCCAGCCCCTCCAGGATCTCGGCCTTGAACGCCTGGTACGTCGCCGTGTCCACCGGACCGGACGGGAGCGCCGAGGCGAAGAGGATGGGAACGGGCTCGATCCCCAGGCGTCCGATCACCTCCGGGAATCCCGGCTCGTTCAGGACCTCCACGCCTCGACGCACGGTGAAATCGGCGCGATGGGTGATGACCGAGGAAAACGTGTTCGTCTCATGAGAGATCCCCGCGATGGCGATGCGCATTTTCGCCTCCTTGCTAACCGAACTGTAGAGACGCGCGGTCTTATGCAGACTCCCCGGATTATAGCATAAATCCGCTTGATACACCATTAAGATCACTTTTTGCCTGGCAAAGATCAATTTGCTTGACAAATCTTCATTTAACGCGTATAATCGCAAATGACATACCACAAACAAAACGAACGACAAGGAGAGGGCTGATGACGATTAGCAAAGTTGGCCGTCGTGGACAGATCACCCTTCCAAAGGAAGTGCGCCATTGGCTCAATCTACGCGAGGGAGATCGGGTAGCGTTTATACGTCGAGGGGGTGAGGTCATCCTCCAGCCTCTCACACGTACTCTGCTCGATCTCAGAGGTAGCGTGCCCGTCTCCGAGCCTCAAGACTTCATGGCTATTCGCCGCCAGGTCATAGAATCCCACGCCCGCGAGGTCGCCCAAAGTGACGAGTGAACGCATCTTCGTAGATACAAATCTCTTTTTGCGCTACCTGACCAACGACGTGCCGACTCAGGCCGATCATGTCGAGCGCATCCTACGTCGTGCCGCGATAGGCGAGGTACGCCTGGTCACGAATGGCCTTGTCATAGCAGAGATCGTCTGGACACTCGAATCCTTCTATAAACTGCCCCGCCCAGACATCAGAGACATGGTACTGGCCATCCTCAATACGCCCGGTCTGGAGATTGCGAATGGCCATCTCATCTTACAAGCCATTGAGTATTATGTAGAGGAGAACATAGATTTCATTGACGCATACAACGCCACCTGGATGCTATCCCAAGGCATCGAGACAATCTACACCTTCGATCGCAAGCATTTTTCCTGCCTGCAAGGGATTACCGTACGGGTGCCTGGCGAGGACAACCGCTGATATTTCGTGGGCTACGCGGTTGTATGGGAGATAGGGGGTGGTTGCCACCCTCCGAGCTCTCGCTCAAGCTCCCGGGCCACGGCGAGTGCTACATCGTCCCGCCAAGGCCGCGCGACGACTTGCACCCCGATAGGCAATCCTTCAGGTGACGTCCCACCGCGCACGACCACGCACGGCCAGCCGGTCAGGCTATAAGGCAAGGTGTACGGAATGCGACCGCTATCCGTACCATGCGGCGTTGCCGGGCACTCAGCAGCAGGTGTCAGGATCACATCGTAGTGCGCCATAAAACCAATGAGCGCCCGGCGGAAGCGATCCCACATAAACAGGTGCTGTTCGACCTCCTCGCTGCTGAGCCTGACTTCCCCATCCGGCACCCACTCCTCCGCGCACATGGACTCCGGCCGCTGCCAATACTGGCGCGTGATGAAGTAGGCCTCCTCGATGCGCGGCGGCAGGGCTTCTTCCACGCTTGCACACACCTCCGCCAGGACCCGGGCCGCCCGGTGGCACGTTTCAACCGTCTCGGGAGTG
>JAGHDS010000253.1 GCA_021159845.1 Anaerolineae bacterium | reverse complement strand
CACCTTTCCAGCGCCCACGATGAGCACGCTTGGGGCCCGCCGATCCCCCACCACCCAACGTATAATCGTCCGCACGAGCATCCGAAACGACGCCAGCAGCACGAGATCAAAGACGGCGAAATAGAGAAAAAGCCGGCGGGGGACATTCCGGTAGGAGAGGTACAGGATTCCCGCCAAAACGAGAGCCGCCAGTCCCACGCCGGTGACCAGGATCTGCAATTCCCCAGTCACACGCCAGGTACGACGAGCATCATACACACCGACCAGCCCAAGGAGTACAGGCCACGACAAGACCACCAGCACGTATAAGGGAACCGGCACGCGCACGAAGACGGGGGTCAGCCGCACTCCCCAAGGGATGTGATAACGCGCTTGTGAGGCCAAATAGAGGGCCAATGCGGAGAGCAGCGCATCGGCAGCCAGCAAGGAGAGAAGATAGTTCGTACTATACTGTCTGCGCATGTGGACCCTACCCACGTTCTTCGTAAACTATGGAAAACCTCCCAGCGGAAGGCTGCCAGTCTCATCGCCAAAATTATACCACAAATAATCCGGTCCGCCATCCGGATGCCAAGAGAGTGAGCTCGTTCGACACGCATGCGACCTTTGCAAAGCACCGCCGGCAACTTACAGGTTCATGGCTGAGCGACCAATTCACTCAACGAAACCAGACGATAACCACGCTCGCGCAGAGTCTGGATCGCCCGCTTCACCGCTGGTGGATCATATGCATGACTGGTATGCAAGTAAAAAATGGCACCTGGCACCGCGTGGTCAACGATATTGTGATACACTGAATCGGCATCCGCCCCCGTCACCCAATCCTGCCCACCGAACGTCCACATCACCGTAGTGTATCCCAGCCGGTAAGCCACCTCGCGCACTCGTTCATCGCGCGCCCCATAGGGTGGTCGAAAGAAGGGCTTCGTGCTGTGCCCCGTCAGTTTGACCACCAACGACTCGGTGTCCTGTAACTCTCGTTCTATTTCCGCATCGCTCAACTTACATATGTCCCTATGACTCCAGGAATGATTGCCCAGCTCATGTCCCGCCGCTACGATCCGGCGGGTTGCCTCCGGGTGGTACCTCACCCACTCCCCCTGCAAAAAGAAGGTGGTGCGATAATGCTCCTCCGCCAGAACATCCAGGATCTTATACAGAATGCGTGGGTCCCCTTCGACATCAAAGCCGATGTGCACCTTGCACCCCTCGCGGGGCCCGATGGCTATCTCGGTCAGGCTGGGCGTGGGAGGCGGCACGTGCGTAGAGGTAGGGATAGGAGTGCATGTGGAAGGTATAGAGGTGGAAGTCGGCGTAGGTGTCCAGGTCGCTGTCGCCGTGGACGTCGGGCTCGGTGTCGACACAGACGGGACTTCCACAGCCGGGTGTGTAGGCGTCTCAGCCGGCCCAGCCCCCTCCGTCGTCGCAAGGGCCACTGGCGTCGGCGAGGGAGCACCGATGCTGTGAGACGACCGACAGCCCGCCATTCCAAGAGCCAGGAGACCGCCGACAACCAGGACAAACAGGCCGGCTCTCCACAAGCGCCAATTCAGCAGCGAGGACACCCCATGTCGAGGCTTCAACGCCCACCTGCTCATCCCGGAATCCTCAATGACCACGGAGCGACTCATTCGGGGAACATATCCCCTACCGAGATACCCTCATGAATCCGCCGAATGATCTCACCCAACAACGGTCCGATGTGAAGCACCTCCAATCGGTCACCCAGCAGATTGCGCTTCTCCGGCGCAATGGGGACCGTATCGGTCACGACCAACTTCTCGATCACACTGTCCCGGATGCTCTGGGCTGCATCCGCGGAGAGAATGGGATGTGTCACACAAGCATAGACACGCTCAGCGCCGTACGTCTGCACATAAGCCGCGGCCCGGGTTAACGTGCTCCCTGTATCCACCTCATCGTCGATGATGATGGCGGAGCGATGGGCGACGTCCCCAATGAGGTTCAGCATCTCCATACCGTTTCCATCCGCGTGCCGCCTCTTCTCGATGATGGCCAGCGGAGCGTTAAGCCGGGTAGCGAAATTACGCGCCCGCCGCACAGCCCCGACATCTGGGGCGACCACAATCGGCTGCTCCAGCCCCAGCTCGGTAATGTAATCCGCGAACATATACAGCGCGGTGAGCTCATCCACCGGGATCGTGAAGAACCCCTGGATCTGCCTCGCGTGCAGGTCCACCGTCAAAAACCGGTCCGCCCCAGCTACGGTGATCAAATCCGCCAGCAACCGGGCAGTGATCGGAACGCGAGGTTGGTACTTCTTGTCAGTACGTCCATAAGCATAGTAGGGAACTTCTGCTGTAATCCGCCCGGTCGAGTCGCGCCGCAGGCAGTCAATCATGATGAGCAATTCCATGATGTTCTTATTCACGGGCGAGCACATCGGCTGGATCACGAACACATCTTTCGCACGCACGCTCCGATGGAGCCGACAGAAAACGTTCTCATTGGGAAACTGGAAAATGTCCGCCGGAAGCGGTTCTATGCCCAAATACCGACAAACATCCCCAGCCAACGCCTCATTCGCTGTACCACTAAGAACCGTGAGCTCTCCATACATCTTGTCCATAAAGGCTCATTCCCCCAGGTCAAGGATTCCACGATACGAACGAATCGCGGCCGGCTGAGCATCGCACGGTCTGCGATCAATCGGGCGACTTATCACTCCGTATGATCGTTGTGAGCAAGGTCACCGCGGCGCTGTACGGATCAACGACGCGCTCGACCACTTTCTGTAACTGCGCCTCCAGCGCGTCACGAGGCAGACTGGCCAATAGCCGAGCCATTAGCTCATCTTGCAGCACCTCGCGGAGAGCGAAGGCCATCCGCTCTCGCTCCCGGCGATGCCAACTTCCCGTCTCCCGCAGATGAGCTACATGCCTCTCAATCGCATCTACCAGGGCGACAACGCCCTCACCCTGGGTCGCTACGGTGCGTACGATCGGCGGCACCCAGTCCGCAGCCGCGGCCTCGACTTGTGCCTCACCTGTGGCGCGGCCGCGACGCAAAACGGATGCGCCCATGTTCCATATCGTCCGCAGCGCCGACTCCGTACGCTCAACGCCTTCATGGTCCGCCTTATTGATGACCAGCACGTCGGCGGCCTCCAAGATGCCCGCTTTGATCGCCTGAATATCATCCCCCCTACCCCGCGCCCGGACGACCACGGTAGTATGCCCCGTCCGGGCAATATCTACCTCCGCCTGTCCCACCCCTACCGTTTCCACCAAAATACGCTGAAAGCCAGCCGCATCCAATGCCAAAATAACCTCGGCTGTAGAGCGAGCCAGCCCCCCCAGGCGCCCACGAGAAGCCATGCTACGGATGAACACTCCAGGGT
>JAGHDS010000381.1 GCA_021159845.1 Anaerolineae bacterium | reverse complement strand
CTTCACCGCTCCGGCAACCACGGTATCCTGGCTCATCGTGCCGTAATCGGCTCGGGATTGCACATCCTGGCCGTTAACGAAGACGTCGGCCAGAGGGCCCCAGTGCGGACGCTGCTCTGGATCGACCCAAACGGTCACGCCGGTCATCTCATCGGCCGTGCGCTGAAACCGCATGAGCGCCGCCAGCGATACCGGCCCCTGTTCTGGCGTCGGTTCGCTCACCTGCACGTTCAGATACGGATAACTGCCCAGGACAACCAGCGCGGCCAGAGTGATCGCTTCCAGGCTGGGGAGAGTACGCTGAGAGGGTTCATCATCTTCCGACAGCAGCAGGGAGCCGGATAGCACGGCCAGCGGTAGAATCGCCAGCATCAGGTAGCGCCACGGGAACTGAGCGTACGGGATAATCGGCAGATGATTCCAGGCCCAGGCGGAGATGGGTAAGGTCAGCAGGAGGGCGCCCAGCAGCGCGAGTTGGAAGAGCCGAAGCTCCAACTTGAGCAACCCGCGCGCCCGCGCCGTCACCAGCAGGGAGAGCACGGCCAGCACAAAGGGGATGACGCCGATCTGGTAGCTCAAACCACCGTGGGCCGCCTCGTCTGGCCCCGGGATGCTGATGCCAAAGCCCCAATGCGGCGAGAATAGCTGATGCAGGTAAACGACGTGCTGGAGAGGTGTGTAATATCCACCGTACCATTGCGTCTGATTCACGTATTTGCTTTCCACCAGCGCGGGGATCCAGAAGATCGCCGAAAGCCCCAGCCCTAGCAGAAGCCCTGTCGCTGGCGGGATGCCCAGCCGCAGGAACTGAGCGATCAGCGGCAAGATGGACTCCTTCGACAGCCGTCGCCACGGCTGTTCCCGGTTCGCCTGGTGCAGGATAAGTGCGGCGATGTACACCGCCAGCAAGGGCGTGAACACGAGCGTTACCAGATTGCTGGTGAACATCAGCGCGGCGTAGGCCACGGCCAGCCCGGTGATCGCGCGGAGGCGGGGGCGCAACGTGGTCTCCCGCGCGGCCCACATGACGAACGGGATGATAGCCAGCGCCACAGATTCGGCCAGAGCGGCGCGCACGTATAGATCGACCAGGTGGTAGGGGATGTAGACGTAGGCGATGGCGGCCACCAGTGCTCCGCGTCGGCCCAGCCAGTTACGGGCGAACCCGTACATGCCCAACGCCCCGGCCAGGATCGAGAGCGCGAATACGGTCTTGACGGATGTCTCCCAGCCCAGCCGCAGGAAGTGGTGCAGCAGCTCGCCGATGAACGTGGAGAGCGGCCCGTAGACCACCCAGAATGGGTAACCGTAGCCGAAGGTGAAATCCGGCCCCCAGCGTGGGAACCATATCCCCGACTGCACGGCCCGGTCGTACTCGAACAGGAAGTAGACATCGTGGCGGGCGTCGTGGGCGCTCCAGAAGTAGCCGGGCTTCATGTACGGGGCGATGGCGAACAGGCATAGCAGGATGACCAGCACCGGGTAAGTCCATCTTCCTCGATGGTTCGGTATCGAGTTTCGCAATTCTCCGTCTGAACGATGCGCTGTTAGAGGTATCACGTTACGGCTCCAGCCTGACGAAGTTGGTATCTCCCACGCGTAATCGCTGGCCGGTGCGCCAGTCGTACATCCCCAGGTTGATATGGTAGCGCCCGGTGGGCAGGTCGGCCGGGAGTGGTATGGGATGGGGGTCGATGACGATCTCGCCCACGGACCATGCGTTAGTGGGGTGTTGGCCGTCCTGCGGTTGTTTGTCTCGTTGTGCCTTAATCTGGTTCTGCTCATCCACGATATGGATGAACACGGTGTAATCCAGGTCCATCGGCTTTAGCGCCTGCCAGGTGAGGGTGACGGTCACCGTGCTGCTGGCCCGGATCTCACCCGTCACCTCCGCGTCCACCAAAGCAATCTGGTTCTCGCCTAAGATGGCGACGGGCCTCGGCCTCGGCTTGATCTGGGTATATCGCGGTGCGAGGTATGGGTAACTGACCAGGATGACAAGCCCCACCAGCGCGGCCCAGCGTGGCCGCGCGTCCAGACTCGGGATCAAGTCGATGGCGCTCCCAGCCAGCAGGCTCACCCAGGGCGCGACGATGACCAGCAATTGCCAGGGATAGGTCAACAGCCTGGACATGCCGGTAATCCGCCACAGCGGCGCGGTAAACCCCAGCGTGAGCAGGGAAAGGGCCAGCACAACTCCCCACGCCAGAGAAATGAGATGGCCAGACGGGCGGTTCGATTCCCGGGACCACCATCCGTAGGCGGACAGCAAAGCCAGGCCCAACACTATAGCGCCAACCTGGAAGGAGAGGGTATCCTGCCATCCCTTCTGGCTCACACCGTGCCCCCACTGAGGCAGTAGGAGCTGGAAAAGATACAGGAAGTGATCGCCATACGCCGGGTTTGGCCCGACGCCTGGCGTGCGCAGCCAGGGGATCAGCCCCAGGAGCCCGATGGCGATCCCGGCGGCCAGGGCGATCGCGGTGCGGGCGCGTTTCCCCGGCATGACGAGGAGCAGCAACGCGGCTGGGACGATGGCGAGGATGGCCAGGCCTGCCTGGGACCACAGGAGCAACGCAACGGCTATCGCCATGACGAGCTGGCCCAAGCAAGAGCCCTTCAGACCAGCAGTGATGCCCCATAGCAACCACGGCGCGAGGGCCCAGATCCAGGCTTCCCCGACGGCGCCGCGCACATAGAGGATGCTCAGCGTCGTGGGCAGGAATGTGTACGCTAGCGCGGCGACCAAAGCGGCCTGGACGCTCAAACGCCGGCGTGCCCAGACGTACATCCCCCACGCTCCCAGTGCCAACGCCAGTGCTAGGGTGAGACGAATGGCGGCGGTGCCAGCGAGTCCCAATCGGATAGCGAGGGCAGCCAGCAGGTACGGCACGCGGCCGTCGCTCCGCCAGGGATCGAAGTCGGTGCCGATGTGGGGCGTCCAGGTGAGCGGGTTAGCTCCGGCGGCCAATTCCTGTGCGTGGTACACGGG
>JAGHDS010000156.1 GCA_021159845.1 Anaerolineae bacterium | reverse complement strand
TTTACTGGTGTTTGGAGTCTTGCTCTGGTTGGAAGTACGGCGGCCCAGGGCGCGTGCTGCACGTGTGAACATGGAAGGAGCGGCTCAGGCCAAGGTGACGACCGACTCGGTTGCCCAGCGACTACAGTGGCATCTGGGACAATTGGCCGATGTATTGGATGTGCGTCCCACCGTTCGCACTAATGGCCGGCGCGTCGACGTGGCCATCGAGATGGAGACATCGCCCGAGATCGAGATCCCGATGAAAACGGAGGAAGTGATCGCCGTGACACAAGAGGTCATCGAGGACCGCATGGGATTGCATCTGGGCAAGTTGGATGTCCATATCCGTCACGCGCCCTTCCGGGAGGCAACATAACGCCAGACTCTCTTCTCAACGGCGGGAAAGCGTCAGTGTTAGCGTCCCCTCTCCGAGGGTAAGGGATTGTACGGCGAAGTTGGCATGTGCGTTAGCTAGAAAGGTGTCCAGGCTTTCATCGATCGTCGAAAGCATGGCTTTGGGCATGGGCAGGGAGCCTATGGCCCCCTGCGTTGGATCAACCCGAAGGTTTCCATCCTCCGCGTAGACGTCCAGGACCAACAGGACATTTGGCTTCAGCGGAATTTGTGGGACGTTCAGTTGGCCCTCGATGTAAATACCGTCTGGGTCAAACCACACTTTCGGTTCCACGATAGGCAGTTTCTTATTGGCGATTAGCCGCAGGTTGAGAAAAGAGGTTAACTCTTCCTCCGTAATCTGTAATTCTATCTGGTTGGATTGCCCGGCCTGTTGCCACGCTGTTTTCCACCGCTTGACTAGGTGATCAGCAGCTTGCTCGGAGATGGGTAGTGCTCGGTTGGGCGGATGCGGGGCCATTCCCAACCCGCCACATGCTCCGCACCCTACGAGGAGGAGCCAGACCAGGGCAAGGAAGACAAGCATCCAGCGATGTGGGTAGCCAGGCATCACCGATCTCCCTTCGATCTAGCAATAGCATCTCGCTGAGGGCAAAGGCGCTTACAGAGGCTTTGCGGCTGGTGAACCGATGGGCTAGGGAAGCAGATCCTCCCTATTCAACACGGATTATAGCATGGTTGGACGAGGATTGTGGAAGGGACACCGTACGATAAGACGCCGGGATCACTCCGATTGATCGCTCTGGTGGAGAGCTTGCTCTTTGTGGCCGACGAGCCGGTTCCTTTATCACGGTTGGCTGATGCATTGGAGGCGCCCAAAGAGGAAATTGAGAGCGTCCTCGGCGAGCTGACGGAAGCGTGTCGGGACCGAGGGGTTCGGGTTCAGCGCAAGGGAGACCTTGTGCAGATGGTTTCCGCACCGGAGGCGGCGCCTTACATCGAGCGGTTCCTGGGATTGAATCTGACCACTCGGCTATCGCCAGCCGCGTTGGAGGTGCTTGCCATCGTCGCTTACCGACAACCGATCACTCGAGCGGAGATTGAGGCCATCCGCGGTGTGAGCTGTGACGCAGTGCTGCGTACGCTGGTCAATCGTGGCCTTTTGGAGGAAGTCGGCAGACTGGATCGGGTGGGGCGGCCCATCCTCTACGGCACTACGTTCCAGTTTTTACAACACTTTGGACTTAGCAGTCTGGATGAGCTTCCCCCATTGGAGGATAACCAGAAACCCACCTTGCAGCGCGCCCCATCTGGATCCACCTCGGGGGATCATGCGAGTGAGGACGCTCTGGCCTAGGCGGGCGATGTTGCATCCGCTTCCTTTACGTGTGGCGAGGGTATTGATCGGTGGAGATGCTGCCTCGGGGGAAGGAGGTCAGCTATGACGTGGGCCGAGCGTGTCGGTGATTTGGCAACCCGTCTTACCCTAGTGGTCCTCACGTTGATACGCATCGTCACCGAGCTGTTGAGGATGATCTTTGTAACATTGGATCGCTTTGTGACCGACCTTGGGGAGCACAGCGAAACAGGACTCGAACAGGTCGAAACTGCAGAGCGGGCATGGGTAAGGCTCCCTGGAGCTGTATTGCTGGGGCTGGCTTTTGCACTATTGCAGCTTCTCAAGGTGTTCACAGTCCTCCTTCGTCAGGCGGCTGAGAAACTAAATGATTTCATCGTGAGCCTGGCTGAGGGAGAGGAAGAGGTTATGGAGGCTTCCTCATCTTGACGACGGATCACCAACGTGGATCGCCATATTGGTCTTGTGTAGGTGTAAACTCGAGTGGGCATCTCCACCGATCAGGGCCCTCTTGCCGTGAGCAGGTTGATCTTGCGCAACAAGAAGAATTCCCGCCTTCCACATGAGGCTATGCAGGGCCAAAAGCCTCATTGTCGGTTATAATTAGGAAGTGGGTAGACCAAGATGGTGTAACCCGGGGAGGACTGGATATCATGGAGAATTTGTGGGCGATTCGTAGGCGAAAGAAGATGACGGTATCCGCTCTGGCAGCCAAGTCGGGGATCCCGGCCGACCTCATCCGTTCCTATGAGCGAGGACAGCGCCCAATCCCGACAGAGCATCTGGAACGATTCGCGAAAGCCCTATATGTGGATCCGTGGGATATCAATACGCTCTCTGACTCGCCGCCGCCACCGATACGTCGTCCAGCGCCGCGTCGCAGGACTGCCGAGGCCAGGCGGTCGGAACCGAAGGCTAAGTCGGCTAAGCCAAAGCCCACTCCCACATCGGTGAAGCG
>JAGHDS010000409.1 GCA_021159845.1 Anaerolineae bacterium | reverse complement strand
GGGTGAACACCGTCGATTTCAGCTCAGGCACGTATCGCTTCCACGTGCTCGTGGACGACGGCGCCCGCTTATGGGTCGACGATCAACTGGTCATCGATGAATGGCGCAATGGGGGATCTCGGGAGATCACAGCCGATGTGGCACTGGCGGAGGGGACACATCGGCTGGTGGTGGAATATTACGAACATACCGGGAATGCCCGTATCCGCGTCTGGTGGGAGCAGGTTACATCCCCATCTTACCCGGACTGGAAGGGGGAGTATTGGGCGAACCGAGATATGACCGGCCACCCCGACTTGGTGCGGAATGACAAAGAAATCAACTTCTACTGGGGCGCCCATGCACCAGCGGTTGGGCTACCACCGGACAACTTCTCCGTCCGCTGGAGCCGTTGGGTAACCTTCAAAGCTGGCACCTACCGCTTCTACATCCAGGCAGACGACGGCGTCCGTCTGTACATCGACGGCGAGCTGATTGTCGACGCATGGCGTGACACCGGCGGGAACACGGTCTACACAGTCGACCGGTTCCTCTCCGGGACTCATCGGCTGATGGTGGAATACTACGAGCATACGGGGACGGCGTTCATCACCTTCTGGTGGAAACGCATAAAGGCCACACCAACGCCTACATCTACACCGACGCCGACCCACACACCCACGCGCACACCAACGCCGACGCGAACACCCAGGCCGCTACCGACACACACACCCACATACACACCAACAAGAAGACCAACTCACACACCTACGCCCACGCCAACATTCACACCCACGCCAACAGCAACACCATCCTCTATCCCAACAGCGACCTGGACGCCGACGCCCACGCGCACACCAACACCCACGGCCACACACACGCCCAGGCCGCTACCGACGCGCACGCCTACGCCGACTCATACGCCAACCAGTACACCAACCCACACACCGGCGCCGACATCGACACCCACACCTACGGCCACACCTACACCCACGCCAACCCACACGCCTACTCACACGCCAACACCAACGGCGACACCCACAGCCACAGCCACGGCCACGTCAACGCCGACTCACACGCCCACGTGTACACCCACGCCGACCAAAACGCCTACCTCAACGCCCACGCGCACGCCTACGGCGACGCGGACACCGACCTACACACCCACGCGCACGCCGACCGCTACACCTACAGCCACCCCAACGCCAACGGCTGCGCCTAATCAGCCCACACTACGGCTCTCGCGGCCCAAGGCGTGGCCGGGGGACAGGATCGACGTGGTAGGCACCAACTGGCCCACCAGGACGGTGGTCTACGTGGGGCTGCTCGACACAACTGGCTCGATCACGGCGGCGGTCGACCTAACCCGAACGGTCACAACAGATGACGGGCAGTTCACCGCCGGGTTCATCCTGCCGCGAGATGAGCGCTGGCTACACGCTCCATTCGTACGGGTGATCGCGCACACAGCCCGGGGTGAAGTCCGGCGCGTGGCCTCGCTGATCATCGCTGGCCCGGTCCCGTTCACCGACATCGACCGCGGGCAGGGGGGGCTACAGCCGCGCGCTCAGGAGTTCCGGGTGATCACGAACCCTCAGGAGTGGCTGGCATTCCTCCGCCGCGTGCAGCCCGAGATTCGAATCATGAGGAGGTCCCGCTGGCTACCTCTCGTCCGCAGGCCGCTCTTCGTAGACCCAGCGCCCGATATCGACTGGCGGAATGAGATCGTCATCGTAGCAGCCGCCAACCCCGGCGAGAAGATGCAGATACGCTCACTACAACGAGATGGGCTCCTGGTGCAAGTCGCGCTCGATGTAACCGATGGAGGATCTTATCACATCATCCGCGTGTCGCGCGATTGGCTGATGTACGGCCCGGCAACATTCATCTTCACGGATGCCGATGGACATCCCTTGGGTCAGGTGCGTATCATCCTCTGACCATGCGATCCTCGCGAAAGCGCCCGGGGCTCTGATATCCCGGGCGCTTTCGTTACCACTCCATCAGGCGGGCATAAGCTTGTCCGTAACCAAGCTGGCCAGGAAGGTGCGCTCCCCCGCGGTATCAAAGCGCACCGTAATTCGCTGATCATCCCCCTCAGGGGTAATCGCCACGATGGTGCCAGCGCCAAACGCCACGTGGGTAACCGCCATCCCCTCCGCATAGAGGGGAAGACGCCGTCGCGGTGGGGGTTTGGGATTGGGCTCATCCGCTTGCAAAGCGGTTACCAAAGCCGCCTCCCGGTCCCGCCACAACTCCGCGTATGAGACCAGATCCTCCGGCCTACCCACGCGCTGGATGATCGCCTCACAGCGACGCCGCGCCTGCCCTAGCATAAGCCGAAGGCGGTGCGTCTTCGGCGATTTCCGGCCTCTGCCAATGCGCCGGGATGCCTGTCCCAACGCAGCGCTCAGGTCGCGCAGCGGTTTCCCCGGCTGATCGCTCATCACCGGAATTAGGACAAGGGTTACCCCATTTAGACGACACAACTCCGCCCGGACCTGATCACGTTGCTCCTCTTCCAACAACTCCCAGTCACTTAACGCCCGGCGGTTCTTGCCACGCAACCCGACGAACCGGATGGCGATGCCGATCTCGGGATACAACACATCCAACTTCAGCCGACGGCGCGTGCTCGGGTTGACCAGCCACGGCGGGCTGACGTTCTCTCGACGCTCAAAACCGTCGAAGATCCGAGCCAGGATCTCCCGCCAGGCCATGACGCTCAAAGCTGCAGATAACCTCATCTACCTCCCCCCAACGAGGTAGATGAGATACTACTCACATCGCGAGCGCCTGTCAAATATCCGAGACAGAACAAAGGCATCCCCTACTGGTAGCAAATCGTAGACGCGAGTGTTGAAGGGATCACCCAGATAGCCCATGAGACGAGAAACCCGGCTTTTCGAGGAAGCCGGGTTTCTCCCTAACGCTGCCGATGACTCAGCCCGCCATACTTTACACCAAAACCAGGATGCCCCCATACCAGACTTTCTCACGCTGTGAGAAGCCACTCGACTTCGGCATGGAAGATATCGCCCGCCCCTCTTCCAGGGCGACCCACATGCACCGGGTTCGCTTCGGGCGCCCCATCCACTCACACAAAATCTGGAGCGCCTTCAAGCACCGCGTGCTGATGAACGCTCTCGGACGAGTGATCAACATGCGCGTCCGGGAGCCTTTGCTGGCCTAATGACTCCAAAGCAGCCGTCAAAGCTTCATTACAAGCCGCCATCCGCTGCGCAGCCTTCTCTATCTGCCATGCCACCTCTTGCTGTCCTATCTCTCGCGCCCGCTCGGCCCACTCCTCAAGCCCCGCAACGTGCTCTCCGTTATGTTCGATCCAATGGGATAACAGAGCGCCCAATTCGGCCAGACCATGAGACGTGATCTCTTCCGCATGTACGTGCTCATGGTGGTGGTGGTGATGATGATGCTCTTTCTGTCCTGATTGGATATCCTCTAACGAGAGGGACGCCCCACAAGAGAGACAGATTGGCCGGTCATCAATGAGAATCACCCTGCCTCCGCACTTTGGGCATATCAAAGACGTATAACCACAGCCGCATGTATCACACATCCACAACCTCCTGCGCTATTCTTGACGGTTTTGATGCTTGGAGTGTCTTCCCCCCTCTATCCCTTATATGATAAGCGGTTAACCGACAGAAAGGTATGAGCTGGCATATACTTCTCTACGTTTCCTACTATCTTCTACACTATCTTCTACATCGGCGACCTCTGCATCACTCGCTGTTCGCCCTGTCATCAGCTCGCGCGTGGCCGGGCTCTCAGGCATTCTTATGGTGTTCATGAGTCTCCCAATGGCGATGGGGGTGACGGTGCTCGACCCCTGCATGAAGGTGACGATGCTGATGCACTAGATTGGCACGTAATAGCAACTCTTCATCGGCCAAGATGTCGCAAGGGGCGCCCTGGGCTACCAAGCGATGATCTTCCCCCAAGACGTAACTTTGCCGCGCGATTGCCTGGGCGATCTCCAGGTTATGAGTGGCCATGATGAGCGTCTTTCCTTGCTCGGCCAGTGAGAGGAGAAAGTCGATCACCCAACCTGTCGTACGGGGGTCCAGGTTGGCTGTCGGCTCGTCCAGCAACCACACCTCTGGGTCCAGGGAGAGGATAGAGGCAAGCGCCACCTTCTTTTTCTCCCCTTGGCTAAGGCGATAGGGAGCGCGATCCCGCAGGTCTTCGATCCCCAAAGCCCGAAGGGCCTCCTCCACCCGATCGATAACCTCCCCCTTGGACAACCCCATTTGCAGGGGAGCAAAAGCTACCTCGTCCCATACCGTGGGCGAGAAGAGTTGTACGTCCGGGTCCTGAAAGAGCAACCCCACTCGACGTCGAAAGCGGGAGGCATATGCATCATCTCGGAGTGACTCTTCTGTCAAGGGCTTGCCAAAAGCCCACACCTCTCCTGCCGTGGGAAAATAGAGGCCATCCAGGAGCTTCAGCAAGGTGGACTTCCCCGAGCCATTAGCCCCCAAAATGACCACACTCTCTCCCGTGGTGATGGTAATGCTGATCTCTTGCAGGGCAGGAGATTCGTCCAGGTACCTGTAGCTGACTTTTCGTAGCTCAAAGATATCGCCCGTCATCTCACCTCTTGCAGAATGACTAATAGAACGACGCCCACGACAAATCCGGTCCAGGCTGCATCCTTCCAGCGCAGGCGGAAGTCGTCCAAAAGGCGTGCTTGCCCATTCCAACCCCGGGACAGCATGGCCAGGTAGACCTCGTTGCTCAGGTGGTAGGATTTCCCCAGCAGGAACCCCAACCGTGCAGCGATCCAGCGGTGTTGCTCCTTGATGTCGGTATGCCCCACCATGCGACTCTTGCGAGCCAGGAACATGTCCTCTGTCACCCGTAGCAGAAGGAAGATATACCGATAGGTCATCCCCAAGATGAGGATGCCTACTTGAGGGAAGTGGAGCACCGTGAGCGCTTTGAGCAGCCGTGTCCATTCCGTAGTCAGGACGAGTAGCACGGCAAAGGAAACCGACGTGGCCACACGAGTGACGAAAATAACTGCCCCCCGTAGCCCTTGCTCAGTAATCGCTATTTGTCCTGGGATGTGAATAGGTCCCCAGCTAAGTGGGGCAGAGAGGCGAACCAGAATGACCACTGCTCGTCCCGGAGTAACCAGGTTGAAGATCGCGGGTATGGCAATGACTCCGGCGAAAATAGGGATGAAAACCCAAACCCGTTTGATGAAGAAACCCAGAGGGATACGTGCCGCCCATGCCAGGAGTAGCGTCAGCAAATAGAGGCCCAACAGGGTCTCCAGGTGACGTGCCGTAGCCGTGGTGATGAGAAGTAGGAAAAAAGTCAAGACCTTTACCCGGGGATCAATGGCCTGCAGCAACCCGGGGAGGCGGGCATAGTGAGCGGCGAAAACCGTCCGTTCAATGGCCTCCGTGATTTCAGCTAACGTCTCCGCGACGAAATCCCTACGGGAGGCTACGAACCTCCCATAGGGATTACGGATTTGGGGCATTTCAACTCTCTCTTCGAGCTAAAAGCCGACCCAGTCCCCATGTGAAGGCGACGACCAGGGCCATGCCAACGATGGCTGATAGGATATAACCCGGCACATCGCCCAGACCGGGAATGGTGTAATCGGGCAACGGGGCATTCCATATCTCGGCAAACTTGGCCAGCCCCTGTGGAACGTAGCCTAACATGCTGGAGAACTCATCGGCTCCCCATTCACCCCAAGCTGTGCCAGAGGCCAGCAAGCCCAGTGGGGAAAGAAGAGCCAGGATCCCCAGGCCAATCCATAGCTTGTTTATCCCTTTCATGCTACCGCCTCCTTCTCAACCCTCAGCCCCATCAGCGATGGCATGGACCGTTGCAGAAAAGCGACCACACCTCCCGTAACCACCGCCTCGGCGAAGCCGGCGATGGTCAGGTGAGCGAACAGCATGGCCGGGATAGCCTGCGAGAGGCCATAGGGACAATAGAGCGGTGTGCCATCTGCGGCGTGGAAGAGGGCCGGCTGCACGCCGAACTCGATGGCGGCCATCAGCGCCGCGGCGTTAATACCCACGTAGCCGCCAACGGCCGCTCCGATCCAGTGGCGCGAAGAGGTAAGCGAGGCATCACCAGCGATCAGGCGATACACGACATAACCGACAAAGGGCAACACCACAGCTATGTTGAAGCAGTTAGCCCCGAAAGCCAGGATACCACCGTCGCCGAAGAAGATGGCCTGGATCAAGAGAGCAATGGATACCCCGATCGTTGCCGCCCAAGGTCCCAGAATGATAGCCATCAGCGTTCCGCCGACGGCATGAGCGGTTGTCCCGTCGGGCACCGGGGCATTAAACATCATGATGACAAAGGAGAAGGCGGCGAAAATGGACAGAAGCGGCACCGTCCTGTTGGTGAGCACTGCCTTGACCTTTTGCGCCGCCCGGTACCAGAAAGGCGCCGCCGCGGCGTACATCACAACGCAGGTCGCCGGGCTGAGATAACCATCTGGAATATGCATAAGATCACCTCCTAAAGGGAAAGGTTGTGCCTGAGCCTACAGGTTATCGGGCTTCGCTCTTCTTTTAAGTGAGATCACCTCCTTTTTGGAGCACCGGAGAAGCCGTTTCCACATAAAAAGAGCCACGAAGACCATGCGGCTTCAGGTCGAAAGTGGCCTTCATGGCCTCGCGCCCTATATGTGATTGGCGCCCAAAATGCGTGGAGTGGGACGAACTCTAAACCAGGCAGCCTTTGTTGCGGTCACGGAACGTACAATCAGGATACCACCGCTCAGAGCTCACCACTCCTACACTTCCCCCGGGATGAAAAGTGGTTCTCCATGTGTTACGCGTCCAATGAGCGGGAAAAACAAAAGACCGCCGCAAGCAGACCTTCAGGCCGACTGCTGGCGATCTTCATGACGCACTGTGGCGACCGACTTCGTGCCGGCTATAACGATTATATCTGAGTGCTCCAAGATGTCAAACATCGGTAATTGTTCACTGTTAGGGTAAGAGAGATTAGCTGCGCTATATCCTCGTACACCAAGTCTCACGAAGTCGTGTGTCCCGCAGCCAAACGGGCCGAGATCTTGTTGGGCCCCCCCCTTCTCCCAGGCGTGGGAGAAGGGGGTCTGGGGGATGAGGGCCATCCGCGGCCAAAACACTTGGATCCAGGTGCCTGTATTGAGTG
>JAGHDS010000486.1 GCA_021159845.1 Anaerolineae bacterium | reverse complement strand
ATTGATGACATGATCGAGACGATGCGGGCGGCTCCGGGCGTTGGATTAGCAGCTCCGCAGGTCGCTGTATCTCAGCGCGTAATTGTGGTAGAGGTGCCGAAGGATGAGGAAGATCCGGAGGCGGGAACGCTTCTATTCGAGATGGTGAACCCGGAGATCGTCAAGACTAATCGGATGATCGTTGAGGGCGAGGAGGGGTGCCTGTCCATCCCCGGCTATGTTGGCGAGGTGCCCCGGCATACTATGATCGTGGTGCGGGGGCAGGACCGGTTCGGTCGGCCGGTGCGTGTCCGGGCTTACGACTTCTTGGCGCGCGTCTTCCAACATGAGATCGATCACTTGGATGGTGTGCTGTTCATCGATCGGGTGACGGGGCCGGATAAGATTCGCAAGATCGAGCCGGATGAGGAGCTCGAAGGAGAAGCGGCTGAGGCTGCTGTGGGAGTCGCGTCAGCTGAGCTTTGAGGATATGCAGATTGGGATAGAGCACGGGCGCCGGATCAACCGACGCCCATGCTGGTGTTAGAGCTTATTGCTGTACCAGCTTCTGGATGATGGCTCCCACTCCTTCCACGCGATCGAGCAGTCGCCCGGAGTCGGCATAGTCGATGCCCATCGCTACCGCCCAGGCGATGACGGCCAGATAGGATACGGCGGATATGAGCACAGCCTGGACACCCAGGGATGTCGTCAGCAGGCCGCCGATGACCGTGACCACTTTAGCCGCCTGAGTGACTAACCCCATGTGCTCGTCGAAACGCACTCGGAGTTGTTTGACCTCAGTGCTGGCTTGATCCACTTTCTCGATGGTTAACCCAGGTTGGGAGACTGCCTGTTTCACCATCTGTTGAGTATCATCTACCGCCAGCACGTATCGCAACCCGACGTTGATTTGCTCCCCGGTGAGCCACTGATGCAAGACTTCCTTCAGCCTTTCCTTAAGGCGTTCCAGTGTCTCCTCGCCCAGCCAGGCTACAACGGCATTGATCGCCTTCTTCAGCCGGTCGATGCCAAGCCGGATGAGACGGCCGACGTCGGGGATGCCCTCCAGGTCCATACCCAACAGGCGCAGGGCGCGCAGGATATCATCTTCATCCAGGTTGGACAGCTCCTCGACGCAGGCCACGATCGCTTCCCGCACCCGGCTGACCAGGTCCTCCAGCGTGTCCGTGGTTGTGGTTTGGAGCGTCGCGATGGCTGCTGCCAGCGAGAGCGAATGGACCGGCTCAACTGCCGTGGGCGCTTTGGCTGCGAGCAGCCCGCGTGTGGCTGGAGGGGGCTCCGAGAGCGAGGCCGCCAGCGGGCGCCGGATCATCCGCGCCGTGTCCTCGAGGGATTCTACCGCCTCTGTCAGTGGGGAGATGGCCTCTGCACGCACCCCGCGCGTTGGCTCTCCCGATTCCCCAACCGCCTGGCCTGCGGCCAGTAGCACATGGGCCACCTGGAAATCGGTCACCAAGCTGGCTAAGCCGTCGGTACTCACGCGCTCGGCTTGAGCGGCGGAGCGCGTCGTCCCGAGCTGGCCCAGCATGAACATCTGATAGCGTTCACTGGACTGGTCGTACCGCATGTAGGCTTGTTCCAGCTCAGCGATGGCAAACTCGATGGCCCTCGGCTCGTTCTGGGTTAATGCCTCCTGTAAGTCCCGCCCGGCTAGCGCAATAGTGCGGGCACTGAGCAGAAAATCGCTGGTGTAAATTATGTGGCCCTGAAGCATTTTGAACTCCTTTCTGGCTGAAGGAAGCAGGGTGTCACTCACATCGTGCATCTGCCAAATCTTGCTACGGAATGGATTATAGAGGGTCTTGGTGGGAAAGTCAATCATTTGACAGACATCGTGTTCCGTGGCATAATTAACCCAAATGAGTCATAGTGAAAGACGATGAACCGGAAGAGTAGCCGTCAAAGCGGGCTTCAGAGAGCCGGGGTAGGGTGTGAGCCCGGTAGCAGCGCAGACGGTGAATGGGCCGGGGAGTTGAGGACCGAAAGGGTATCCGAGTAGGCTCCTCCGGAGACTCCACCGTTATCTGGGGGCTGGGTATCGGGCGATTGCTGGCGGAGCGGTTTGCCCTGTACCCGCAGAGTGAGGCTGGCGATCTGAGCTCCTTCGTGCTTCACGAGGGAGTTTTTGTTTTCACGCCATAGCCTAAGCAGGGTGGCACCGCGGGGCGTATCGAAACGTCCTCGTCCCTGAGCAGCCTGGGGCGAGGACATTTTTGTTGGGGAGGCAGCAAGATGACGAGTCAGCGGGGTGTTCCATAAGCCCGTTGTCTCATCGCCTCGTTGACTCACGTCGGTAAAAAAGTAAGCAATCTGTTTGTCGGGGGGAATTCATGTATCACCCAACCTTAGACGAGTTCAGACGATTAGCCGGGCGCGGGAATCTCGTCCCGGTATATCGGGAGTTGCCCGCTGACCTGGAGACGCCCGTCTCCGTTTATATGAAGTTGCGGGATGATACTCCATCCTTCCTGCTGGAATCCGTGGAGAAGGGGAAGCAGCTTGGGCGCTACTCCTTTATTGGTGTTCAGCCGCCGTGTGTGATGCTCTCTAAAAACGATCGGGTATGGCTGACCTCTGGCGGTGGGGTCACCCTGGAGGAGACGGAGGAAACCGACCCGTTCACGGAGTTGCAGCGTGTGCTCAGCCAGAGGCTGCGTCGGCGTACTCGCGCGGACGCTCTGACGATCTACCGGGCGCTGCGCATGTTGAACCCCTCCCCGTACATGTTCCTGTTGGAGAT
>JAGHDS010000049.1 GCA_021159845.1 Anaerolineae bacterium | reverse complement strand
GTGTACGAGGATATAGCGCAGCTAACCTCTCTTACCCTAACAGTGAACAATTACCGTATGGGGGTAGGTGGTGGTTGGTTGTCGCCTGTGGTATAATAGCCCGGCATCGTGAGGGTCCAATACGTTTACGAACTGTCGGACCGCCGGCCGTGGGGCTGGCGGTTCTTCTCTGGGGAGTGCGGGGTGATACATATGCCGCTAGTATGTCCTAAGTGTGGTACTGTACAGCCTTACGAAACGGATTTTTGCATCTCATGTGGAGCACCATTACGAACCCGATGCCCTTCTTGTGGTGCTCTCATTACGCCGGGGGCTCGGCGCTGCCCCCAATGCGGTGCTCGCCTGGGAGACGCTTTATCATTTGAGGACTTGTTCGGCGCCCCGACGACCCTGCAGGGACGCTACGCCATTGAGAAGAGGCTGAAGCGCGGGCACGCTACGACCGTTTACCTAGCCTACGATCAAGCACTAGGGCGACGTTGCGTGATCAAGGAATTTAACCCGCGCCGTCTGGCCGATGACTTCGAGCGCGACGAGGCGCAACGCTCATTCCACGCCGAGGCAGCGCGTTGGGCTCAGATTCGTCATCCCAACCTGGTTCGCATTCAGGACATGTTCATCCAGGCCGGCCGCTCCTATCTGGTCATGGATCTCATCCGTGGGCGTAGCCTGCGTCGCATCATCGCCGACCCGGGGGCGAAGATCGATGAGACCGACGCGGTAGCCTGGACCCTACAGATATGCGATGCCCTGACCTTCCTGCACAGCCAAACGCCTCCTCTCATCTTTGGGGACCTGCACCCCCGGCACGTGATGGTCACATCGGACGGGCAAGTCAAGTTGGTAGATTTTGGGCTCAGCGCCTGGTTCATGCCTTGGAACCTTGGCGTCCCCCGGTATCAGGGCAGCCCGGGGTATGCGGCACCTGAGCAACGAGAGCGGCAGGAAGCCGATGAGCGCAGCGACATTTATGCCCTGGGTGGCCTGCTCTACCATCTGCTGACACGACAAGCGCCCAACCAGCCTCCGATCCGCTTAAACGAGTTGCCTCCGGCTTTGGCTAAGATCATACGGCGGGCCCGTCAGCGCTCTCCTGAGCAACGCTTCCCATCAGCCCAGGCAATGCAGCGCGCACTCCGGAAAGCTGCGCCTGGCATATCGGCTCGCCCCCGGCCGGTGGAGAAACCGAAAGAGGTCGTGTCGCCATCCCCGTTCTCCACAATCGCTGAAGCCGTTCCCCGCATCACCCCCACGACGCCCAGACAGGTTGACATCTGGGCAGAGGTGCGCGCTCAAATGGCCGAACAGGTCCGAAACGACTGGCTGCGCACCGTGCGTCGATTCTACAGCGGGCGGACGCTGGAATGGCTGCAACGCGAGGCGGCTCGAGCAATGAAGAAGGGGCAGACAGAGGCCGCGGAGCGGATCAGTCAGGCGATCTCCAAAGCTGAGGATCTGATACCCCAAGGGGAGTTGGAGAACGCTCTGGGCCGCCAGGTTGTTGTGGCCCGCTGGTTGGCCGATGTAGGCGCCGTTCCCGACGTCCCGAGCTTCAGTGTACATCCCCAACGATTAACCTTTGGCGGCCTCACCCGTAGGGTTGCGAAACGCACGACGTTGCGCGTTCAGAATTCAGGGCCCAGCACCCTGGTTGGAGAAGTGGAAAGCTCATTGCCCTGGTTGGAAGTACGTACCCCCTGGTTCAACTGCAAGAGCGGTGAGACCGCTCGCGTCGTCGTAGTGGCACATGGCAGCCAGCTACCTGCGGCGGGAGAGCGTGCCGCCCGGGCCGTGCGCGTGATCACGAACCAGGGCACGATCTGGGTACCAGCCTTGGCGACGCTCATCGTGCCCTCGTTGACGGTCAGCCCGGCTAGTGTGGATTTCGGATGGGTGCGTCCCGGCCAGAGTGCTCAGGCCGAGATCGTCGTGGCAAACGCGGGCGGAGGGGAGATCCAGGGGATCGTGCGGAGCAGCGTCACATGGCTGGAGATATCCTCGCGGCGGTTCCAATTGGGAGCCGAAGAGCGCCAGACCATCCGATTGACCTTCCACGGCGATTTGGCACCGCGCGGCGTTGAGAAGGCTCCGGACGTCCTGGTTGTGGACAGCGACTATGGACAAGCCCGGTTACCGGTGCGCTGGCGCTGGGCCGAGCCACGGCTGGTGGTCGAGCCTGCCGAGCTGGATTGGGGCGCCCGCGAGCGCGGTTCAGAAGACAGCATGGTGCTCACCATCTCCAACCCCGGACAGGCACCGCTGGAAGGGACCGTGCTGTCCCGCTGTGAGTGGCTGGAGGTCATACCCGATCGTTTCGTCTGCCAACCGGGGGAGTCAACCGTTGTCACCGTGCACGCCCGGCTGAGCGACCTCCCATCTGGGCGCGTGGCACTAGGAGAAGCGCTTGTCATCGAGAGCAACGCAGGGCGACGGGCCATACCGGCCTCCGTAACCGTGCTCGCGCCCGAGCTACGCGTCAAGCCCGTCTCCGTGGATCTGGGCGAGGCGGAGTGGGGGGATGTACGCCGGGGCACACTACGCATCAGGAACGTCGGCACGATGCCGTTAACGGCCCGGGTGGAGAGTTTGTTCCCGTGGCTGCATGTGGAGCCAGCCGAGCTCTCCTGTCCACCTGACGAGTCCGTACGCGTCGCTCTGGAGGCGCGCACGGAGGAGATGCTCCACGGAGGGGATTGGCGGGCGACTCCGGGCGTACGCATCGTGAGCAACGCCGGGACACGAGAGGTCCCCATCTCCCTGCTGGTCTCCAAGCCGGAACTGCAGACGGAGCCGGATATATTGGACTTTGGTGTTATCCCTCGCCACGAGGTAGGGCAGGTGACGTTATATATTAGCAATCCCGGCACGGCTCCGCTTGTGTGGTCCCTGTCCAGTGACGCGCTCTGGTTGGAGATCACCACTCCTCAGGGTGTGACACAACCGGGAGAAACTTCGCAGATCCAGTTGTACGCGTACGGGCTGGCCGTACCGGCCGATCAAGACGAGGCTCAGATGACCCTGATCGTGGAGAGCAATGCGGGGGAGCGCTCACTACAAGGGCGGATCGCCATCGCACGTCCTCAACTGTGGGTGGCCCCGCCATTGCTGGACCTGGGCGTGAGTGTGAATTACACTCCAGTTGAAGGTCTCCTCAGCCTGTTTAATCGCGGCATAGGGGAGCTCACCGGCACAGTGCAGGCGAGGGTCCCGTGGTTGACCGTGGAGCCAGCTGAGTTCCGTATCCCCACCGGGGGACAGCAACCCATCACCGTGCGTGCCCTGCCCGAAAATCTACGCGAGGGGGAGACCCAGGTCGAGGAGGCAATCGAAGTGGACAGCAACGCCGGGCAGGACTTTGTAGATGTACGCCTTGAGGTTCAGCTCAGCGGCCAGTTGGTGATAGAGCCCGAAGAGATAAGATGGGCGCTTGGAGAAGAACCTCCCATGTTGCGCCTGAGCAACACGGGGTATGCTCCCCTTTCCGTCGATGTCCGTCCCCAGGCTGCATGGCTGCAAGTCAACCATGAGCTGGTGATTGTGAAGCACGGCCGAGCCGTCCAGATCGCCCTGGCTGTGGATGAGACGGCCCTCCCGGCTGACTCTCCCATCGAGACGGAGATAACATTAGCTCAAGACGGCCAGGAGATCATCATACCCGTATCTGTGATGAGAAGGGCCCCGAGGAGCGACTGAAGAGCATAACACGACATGCGCTGCTGGGATAGGGTAATGGCAGGGGTAACTACTCACCGTTAGGGTAAGAGAGTTAGCTGCGCCGCCATCACAAGCCGAATCAGGCCCCCTTCTCCCACGCGTGGGAGAAGGGGGCCTGGGGAATGAGGGCCGTCTGCGGCCAAAGCACTTGGAGCTAGAGGCTTGATATCGAAAGCGCCTTCATCCACATCGCTCACCGAATGCCGACGGGATCCAGCGGGGGAATGGTGAGTAGTTACAGACCGGGCTAGGCTCCTGCCAGAACAAGAGCCGAGGGCATGAGATGCGAGATCGGAAAACCCCGGATTCTCGGAGACCCCGGGGTTCCTTTCACCTAGGACATTCTTCTCAGCGCCTACCCTCGTAATCTACAACCGAATGGAAATACCCCCGGCGCTTTCCTCGCCTTACCCAGCGATGAGCACCCCCGACAACGCCCACGTGATGCTACACCTGGGGCAAGCTGCGCCGTATAAGGGCGTAGTTCTCCAACGCCTTGCCCGCGCCCAACGCCACGCACGCTATGGGGTTCTCCGCCACATAACACGGCACGCCAGTCTCGCGTGTGAGCAGTTGATCGAGGTGTTGAAGCTGAGCACTCCCGCCCGTCAGCACCATGCCCCGATCAATGATATCGGCAGCCAGCTCGGGTGGCGTCTTCTCCAGCGTCGCGCGGACGGTGCTGACAATGGCATTCAGCGGCTCGGCGATAGCCTCTGTGACCTCCCCAGAGGTCACCTCGATGGTCTTCGGCAGGCCGGATACCTGGTCCCGTCCCTTCACCTCCAACGAGATATCAGGGTCGATCGGCAGCGCACTGCCGATCTTGATCTTGATCTCCTCAGCGGTCTGTTCGCCCACCATCAGGTTGTACTTCTTGCGGATGTAGGACTGGATGGCCTCATCGATGCGATTGCCGCCAACCCGTACGGCACTCCACACGACGATGTCGTACATGGATACGACAGCCGCCTCCGTGGTCCCTCCGCCGATATCCACAACCATGTTTCCGGTTGGCGTGCCGATGGGAAGGCCGGCCCCAAAAGCCGCGGCCAGCGGCTCCGGGATCAGGTAAGCCTCTCGGGCACCCGCCTCCAGCGCCGCGTCACGCACCGCGCGGGCCTCCACGCTGGTAACGCCCTTCGGTGTGCTGACCATCACGCGCGGCTTGAAAAGCGGATTGCGCCCACACACCTTGCGAATGAAGTAACGCAGCATGGCCTCGGTCACCACGTAATCGGCGACCACACCGTTCCGCAGAGGGCGCGCGACCTCGATCGACTCCGGCGTGCGCCCCAACATATCGCGCGCCTCACGCCCCACAGCGACGATCTTATTGTCACGCGTGGAAATGGCGACCACGGACGGCTCTTGCATGATAATGCCGCGGCCTTGAACGTATACCAATACATTGACGGTCCCAAGATCAATTCCGATCAGTTTTTCAAACATATTCTACCTGGACTCTCCGCTCTAAAGAGCAATGGGATATGAACTATTTTACCACCAAGCCGGCAAAAATGAGACGACGACTATCCCTCAAAAGAGCTTCATACTTTTCCCGATCTATTGTTGCGATGGGGGTTTGCTCGGACGGTGTCGAAACCGCCTGGCCTTTTCCGCCACGCGCAGCCGCACCAACGATCGCCGCAGCGCGGCCTCGGCCTGAGCGAAGTCGATGTTCTCCTGGCGCCGCCGGCGCAGCCGCTCCTCCGCCCGGCGAAGGGCAGCTTCCGCCCGCTCCATATCGATCTCCTCTGCTCGTTCGGCCGAGTCGGCGAGGATCACCACGCGATCTTCGCTGACCTCCATAATGCCGCCACCGATGGCGATCAGGACATCTGGCTCCCCATCCTTACGGATGGTCAATTCCCCATATGTGAGAACGGTGATCAGCAACGCGTGGTGCGGCAATATCCCCAATTCTCCCTCAATGCCAGGAGCCACGACCATATTGACGTCGTCGGAGTAAACCGTGCGCTCGGCCGTCACCACCTCACAGTACATGGTCGCCACTTGCCCCTCCCAGCTCCCTCTAAACCTCCGCCTTCATACGCTCCGCAGTTTCGACGACCTCGTCAATCGTCCCCACCATGTAAAAGGCTTGCTCTGGGATATGGTCGTATTTTCCTTCCAGTATCTCCTTGAACCCGCGCACCGTCTCTCGGATCGGAACATAGCGCCCCTCCCGCCCGGTGAACTGGGCGGCCACGAACATGGGCTGAGAGAGAAAACGCTGTATCTTGCGAGCCCGTATCACGATGAGCTTGTCCTCCTCGGACAGCTCATCAATGCCCAAGATGGCGATGATGTCTTGCAGATCCTTATATCGTTGTAACACACGTTGGGTCTCTCGCGCAACTCGGTAGTGCTCCTCGCCAACGATACGCGGGTCCAGGATGCGCGAGGTAGATGCCAGCGGGTCCACGGCCGGATAAAGCCCTTGCGAGGCCAGAGAGCGCTCCAAAGCGATCGTCGCGTCCAGGTGTGCGAAGGTGGTCACCGGCGCTGGGTCCGTGTAATCGTCAGCAGGGATGTACACAGCCTGCATAGAGGTGATGGAGCCGCGCTTGGTGGATGTGATGCGCTCCTGCAAAGCCCCCATCTCCGTGCTCAAGGTGGGCTGGTACCCCACGGCGCTGGGCATACGCCCCAGGATCGCTGACACTTCCGAGCCAGACATCACGAATCGAAAGATGTTGTCGATGAACAGGAGCACATCCATCCCCTGATCGCGAAAGTATTCCGCCATCGTCAGACCGGTCAAGCCCACGCGCAAACGCACCCCTGGTGGCTCGTTCATCTGCCCGAACACCATGACGGTCTTATCGATGACCCCGGATTCTTGCATCTCCATCCATAACTGCGTGCCCTCTCTTGTGCGCTCACCCACGCCCGCGAAGACGGAGACGCCGCCGTGTTCCACGGCCATATTCCGGATCAGCTCCTGGATGATGATGGTCTTCCCAACACCTGCGCCGCCAAAGATGCCGGTCTTGCCCCCCTTGGTGAAGGGAGCGATTAAGTCGATAACCTTCAGCCCGGTCTCGAATATCTCGGTCTCCGTGACCTGTTCCTCGAAGGAGGGGGCTGGGCGGTGAATCGGATAGTAATCGGCGGCCTTCACATCGCCCCCCATATCAATCGGCTGCCCCAGAACGTTGAAGATACGGCCCAGCGTTCCCATGCCTACAGGCACCATGATCGGGCTCCCGGTGTCCACAACTTTCATGCCGCGCCGTAGGCCATCGGTTGAGTCCATAGCAATGCAACGCACCCAGTTGTTCCCCAGATGCTGCTGAACCTCAAGCACCAGGGGACCCCGTTCGTCCGCGTCATCGGCATCTGAGCGCTCGACCGTGAGCGCGTTGTAAATCTCAGGCAGCTCAGCGGTGGGGAAGGCTACATCCACCACCGGGCCCATGATTTGCACGATCTTTCCGATTAAACCCTTTGCCATCCACGCCTCCGGAGGGGGCTAACCCGGCGCATCCATCATCAGCCCCTCATCGCTTCCACACCACCCGCGATATCGAGCATCTCGCGAGTGATGGCATCCTGCCTCGCCCGATTATACGTGAGCGCCAGGTCTCTGAGCAACTCGTTCGCGTTATCCGTCGCCGCTCGCATCGCGACCATGCGGGCGGAGTGCTCGCTGGCCAGTGATTCTAGAATCGCCTGATAGATCTGAATCTCCGTGAATCGAGGAAGCACAATATCCAGAATGGTCTGGGAGTTCGGCTCGTAGATGTACTCCCCCGCGGGGGCCTCAGGCTCCTCCTCCTGCACGACGCTACTTCGCACCACGGATCTATAGCCGGGGCCAGCCGTCAGGGGTAACAAGCGACGAATCCGAGGGCGCTGTACCAGCGTGCTCACGAAATCCGTGTAGCCCAGATAAACCTCGTCGAGTTCCCCGCTGAGAAACGCGTCGATCGAGGCCCGGGCGATAGGAGTGATGTCAAGCAGCCGCGGCCGAGAGGGCAGATCGCTGAACTCCGCCTTAAGGAGGTCGCGGCCCGCCCGCGCGGCATACGCCGCACCACGCCGACCGACCGCGATGATCTTCACCGGTACACCGATATCCTCGATGAACTGGGCAGCCGTGCGTATGATATTCGCATTATAGGGCCCGCATAACCCCTTGTCGGATGTGACCAGCACCAGCCCTACCGTTTCTATGCGCGAGCGCGCCTCCAGAAGCGGATGCAAGCTCTCAGCCGCGCCATTTTGGGTCGCCAGATGCTGTAGCACCTCCCATGCATGGCGCGCGTAGGGCCGGGTGGCCAATACCTGCGTCTGAGCTCGCTGCATCTTGGTCGCGGCGACCATCTGCATCGCCCGGGTAACCTGGGCAACGCTGCGGACCCCCCGGATATGACGCCGGATCTCACGTAGGCTAGCCATGAGTACTCTCCCCTGTGCCCCCTACAAACGTGAGGCGCACCTGCCATACGGTCACACTTGTATCGTCGACTTGAACTCCTCGATGGCTGAACGTAGCAGCGTGACTGTCTCCTCCTTCAGTTCCTTATCGCGCATGATCGCCTGGCCGATCTCGGGGTGGTGGAGGTCCATGAACCGGTGAAAGGCATCTTCCCACGCCTTGATCTTATCCAGCGGGACATCGTCCAGATAATTGTTAGTCGCAGCGAAGAGGATCATCACCTGGTGATCCAGGGACATGGGTTCGTACTGAGGCTGTTTCAATATCTCGTTGAGCCGCCGGCCGTGCTCGAGTTGGCGTCTGGTCACCGGGTCGAGATCGGAGCTGAACAGGGCGAAGGCAGCCAGCTCGCGGAACTGGGCGAGGTCCAGCCGTATCCGCTGTGCGACCTGCTTCATGGCTTTCGTCTGCGCATCACCGCCCACACGAGAGACGGAGATGCCCACGTTGAGAGCCGGACGCTGGCCTGCGTAGAAGAGATCAGACTCCAGGTAGATCTGCCCATCGGTGATCGAGATCACATTGGTTGGGATATAAGCGGACACGTCGCCAGCCTGTGTCTCGATGATGGGTAATGCGGTCAGCGACCCCCCGCCATATTTCGGGTGCATCCGGGCAGCCCGCTCCAACAGCCGGGAGTGCAGATAGAAGACATCCCCGGGGTACGCCTCGCGGCCGGGTGGGCGGCGAAGCAACAAGGAGATCTGCCGATAGGCCCAGGCGTGCTTAGTCAGATCATCATAGACGATCAGAGCATCCTGTCCCCTCTCCATGAAATACTCGCCCATCGCACAGCCAGCGTAGGGAGCGGTATATTGCAGCGCGGCCGGCTCCGAAGCCGAAGCGGCCACAACAATGGTGTGATCCATTGCCCCATAGCGCCTGAGTGTGCCCACGATCTGAGCAATACTCGACCGCTTCTGCCCAATCGCGACGTAGATGCAGATCAGATCCTTATCCTTCTGATTGATGATCGTATCAATCGCGATCGCCGTCTTCCCGGTCTGGCGATCTCCAACGATCAACTCGCGCTGGCCTCTGCCAATGGGGATCATAGCGTCAATGGCCTTGATTCCCGTCTGTACCGGGGTATCCACATTGGCGCGATAGACCACGCCGGGAGCGATGCGCTCGATGGGACGATACTCCCTGGCACCAAGAGGACCTTGCCCATCTATGGGCTCGCCCAGAGCATTGACCACGCGCCCCAGCAATACCTCTCCCACGGGGACAGAGGCAATGCGCCCAGTGGTGTGTACCTCATCCCCTTCTTGGATGCCAGTATAATCCCCCATGATGATGATACCGACCTGCTCAGCCTCCAGGTTGAGCGCCATCCCGGTGATGCTATAGGGATGGTTGGCGGTGGGGGGAAACTCCACCAACTCACTGGCCATGACGCCGGTCAACCCCGATGCCCGGGCGATGCCATCGCCCACCTCTAGCACGTACCCGACGGTCGCGACCTCTACAGGAGCCTGAAAGGTCTCTATTTGGCGCTTGATCTGCTCGGTAAAGTCATCCAGCCGGATCGTCATTCCGTACCCCCTACTGCGCATCACCTGATCAGGGAGACTTCAGAAGTTGGGCTCGCATGGAGGTCAACCTGCTCGCCAGGCTGCCGTCGAGCACCTCATCACCAACCTTGATGATGACCCCTCCCAGGATCTTCGGGTCTACCTGGAAATCGAACTCAAGATCGCCACCGAATCGTTTGATGGCCCATGCCTGTACTCGCTCCCTTTCCTCATCCGTCAGCGGGACAGCACTGACCACGCGTGCCACGCGTGCCTCGGGACCACGCCGGATGATGTATCCTAGCTCGACGATGATCCCGTCCAGCAAGTCCAGGCGGTGTTCACGGAGTAGCATGTAGAGAAAATTCCGCACACCCTTGTTGACATCTCCAGGCAGAACGGCATCCAGCGCCCGCTGACGCTCGGAGAAGTTAGCGTCAGAGTTGAGCATCTCGATAACATCCGGATGCGCCACGAGCGCTTGTCTGACCGTCCCGAGTTGCCCCAGCCATGATTCCAGGGCGGCCTCATAAGCCGCTCTAGCGTACTTACGGGCAAGATCTTCCATCCTGATCATTCGGGTCACGACGCCGCCTCAAGCTCATTCAGAAAATCCTGGATGATCTTGCGCTGGGCACGCTCATCCAGGCTCTGGCTGACCACCCGCTCCGTAGCCAAGACAACGAGTTCAGCGATCTGCTCCCTGGCGCGCTCCAGGATCTGCTCCCGTTCGTGCTCCGCCTCCTCCCGAGCGCGGGCCTTGATCTCCGCTGCCTCTTGGCGAGCTTGCCTCAGTATCTCCTCGCGGATATGCTCGCTAGCCTGCATCGCCTTCTGAAGCGCTTCCTGACTTTCCCGCTGAGCAGCCTCCAGCTCCTGTTGAAGCCGTTCCCGTTCCGCGGCCGCCTGTTCCCTCACCCGGTCCGCCTCGGCCAGGCTCCCCCGAATGCGTTCCCTTCGGGCTTCCAACATGCTGAGCAGGGGACCATATAAGAACCGCTTTAGCAAATACAGCAGGACCCCGAAATTGATGATCTGGGCGATCAGGTAGTTCAGGTTGATGCCTAACTTCTCCACTTACGGCCTCCCTCACCCATACTGCACTACGAGCCTTGGTGAAGCCTGATGATCAAGCGGGCTATCTACACGAATTTCAGGATCAAAGCCACCACCAATGCGTAAATAGCCACTGCCTCGGCGAACACGACGCCCAAAATCATGTTGGTCCGTATCTCTCCAGCAGCCTCTGGGTTCCGCCCGATAGCTTGTACGGCGCCCATCACCAAAAGGCCAATCCCGATGCCGGGGCCGATGGTACCCAACCCGATCGCAAGACCTGAGGGTAAGAAATCCATGTTCCCTAAACCTCCCTTCAGATGTGTGGATGAGCAAGTGCCGGTGGGAAAGCGCGGAATAGTGCCTAACGGGAGGCACCACGCCGCTCTTTGTGCTCTCCGTGGGGGACCGTCGCCATAGAAGCGAAAACAACGATCAGAATGGCGAAAACGAAAGCCTGCATGAAGCCCACGAATAGTTCCAGCCCATAGAATGGCAGTGCTGCGAGCAATGGGATCAGGAAGGGGACGACGAAGAGCAAGACTTGACCGGCGAATATATTACCAAACAATCGGAAGCTGAAGGATATGAGCTTAGCCAGCTCGCTGATAAGCTCCAACATCCCGACTAGCCCGTCGATTAGGCTGCTGAAGTTAAAGAACTTACGGAAGTAGGAGAAACCAAGCGCCTGGACGCCAACGGCCTGAACGTAGATCACCGCGATCAGGGCGAGCGCGAGCGGTAGATTCAGATCAGAAGCTGCCACGCGCAGGAATGGGACCAGCACATAACCGTGAGCGGATAGCTTCGGAGTGAGGATAGCAAGTGGGCCTACATTTTTGATCTCATAGGCTCGCATCCCCTCGCCATGGGCCGGCTGAATGATCCCTATACTATCAAAGCCAGGGGCCAGCTCCCACCAGTTAGCGACCAGTAGAAACAGCAAAACGGTCATGAAGATAGGGAAAAACCGCCGCGCGTTCTCTCCGGCGATCTCCTCCACCAAATCATAAAACATTTCGATAAACCACTCGGCCAGGTTCTGCAAGCCAGACGGGATCATCTCCATCTTGCGCCGAATAAGGACTACAAGAAGCAACAACGTGGCATCCGCGAGCAGCGTTGCCAGTAATGTGTTCGTGATAGGAAAACCGAAGATTGACAGCCCGGGGATCGCCTCTGCAGGGAGCTGAATCGTAGGCAGTGGAACGGGGAACAGGATACGACTACCGATGAGGAGAACCAACGAGCCCGCCACGATCGCGACATTGCGACGGCTCGGGAATCGTTTGGAGATACTCTGGAGGAATCGCACTACGTCTCTCCTTCTCTTCCTCGCCCTTGAAGGTCGTTATGTCCTTGTCCGACCATAGTAAACCTGTGCCAGATACTACGCACAATGCTGGCGATCGCCATCACGCCCCCCACGACCATGCCTGCCAAAGTCAGCCACGGCGCCGTCCCCCAGTGATAATCCGCCCAGACGCCGAGAGCCAGTGGAATGAACGCGGAAAGGGTGACCAACCATGCCAGGTGGAAAGCGAATGCCAGAAAAGGGTGTTTATGGAGCATCCTTCTTGTCTGGGTATAACCATACTAGTCGATTGTGCTTGGGTACATGTAAAAAGATTATATCAGAACGCACTTCCCGGAGCAAGTCATTGCGGCGTGAATGCAAACTTTTCAAAGCTTTCGCATAAGCCAACTGAGGCATCAGAGGCATCCCAGAAGCGAACGTTAGTTTATGTGCCAAATGTTTTGTCAACCCTTCTTAACGCGTGTATACTTTCCCCCGGCCGCCGCGGTCTGGTGTGCTGCAGCCGGGGGAGGTGAGATATTGTTCTTCGATGAGGCTCGAATTTACGTCAAGGGCGGCGATGGGGGAAATGGCTGTGTCTCCTTCCGCCGTGAGAAGTATATCCCTAAGGGGGGGCCTAATGGAGGCAACGGCGGCAGGGGAGGCGACGTATATCTGGTTGTTGACCCCTCACTGAATACACTTATCCACTTCAAACAGCGCTCGCATTTCAAGGCAGAGCGCGGCGGGCATGGACGCGGCAAGGATCAGCACGGCCGGAGCGGCAAGGACTTATTCATCCCCGTGCCACCGGGGACGATGGCCTACGACGACCAGACCGGCGAGCTCGTGGCCGACCTGGTGGAGCCGGGCCAGAAGGCGTTGGTCGCGCGCGGCGGGCGAGGCGGACGTGGCAATGCCGCCTTCAAAAGCCCCACCAACCAAGCCCCCCGGATCGCGGAGCGCGGGGAGCCCGGCGAGGAGCGATGGCTGCGGTTGGAACTGAAACTCATCGCCGATGTGGGGATCGTCGGCGTGCCCAATGCCGGGAAGTCCACACTCCTGGCCCGCGTGACCTCAGCCAAGCCCAAGATCGCAGATTACCCCTTCACCACGCTGGAGCCGAACCTGGGCGTCGTGATGGTGGATCATCGTGACTTCATCCTGGCTGATATCCCCGGCCTCATCGAGGGAGCCCACGATGGTGCGGGGCTAGGTGATCAATTCCTACGCCATATCGAGCGCTGTCGTGTGCTCATCCACCTGCTGAATGGTATCAGCCCGGACCCCATAGGGGATTGGGAAGCTATCAACCAGGAATTGGAACTGTTCAACCCCCGCCTGGCAGATAAGCCTCAGATCGTGGCCTTTAACAAAATGGACTTACCGGAAGCTCGAAACCGCTGGCCTGAGATTCGCCAAGCCTTGGAAGAACGAGGGATTACTGATCCAGTAGCCATATCAGCTGTCACCGGAGAGGGGATTCCCATCCTGCTGCAGCGTGTTCTGGAGACGCTCGACCGCCTGCCCGTAGATGCCCAACTGGCCGAGGGTACGGTTCGCGGCTTCCGTCCGGCTCCTCAAGGGGCCGATTTCACGATCGAGCGGGAGGGGGACGTGTGGCGTGTCCGTGGGGATCGGATCGAGCGCGTGGTGGCTATGACAAACTGGGATTACTATGAAGCCGCATTGCGCTTCCAGCGTATCCTGGAGGCCATGGGGATCACGCAAGCCCTCGAGGAGGCCGGCGTGCAGGACGGGGATACCGTCGTTGTCGGCGACACAGAGCTTATCTGGGGTCATCAGGAGGTGTGATGCGTATTGGTGTCCTCGGAGGTACGTTTGATCCCCCTCATATCGGGCATCTCATCCTGGCGGAGGAGGCGTGGTCTCAATTGGAGCTAGCGCGTGTGCTGTTGGTACCAGCGGGAGACCCACCACACAAGCGCGGGCAGCCATTATCGCCAGCCTTCCATCGCGTGCGGATGGTGGAGTTAGCCGTCGCTGACAACCCGCATCTGGAATTATCGCGAGTGGACGTAGATCGGCCGGGACCACATTACTCCATCGATATGGTCCACCTCCTGAAGGAACAGCTAGATGATGATGTGGATCTCTACTTCCTGATGGGGCTGGATTCCCTGGCTGATCTTCCCCACTGGTACCGAGCTGCCGACCTCGTGGCAACCTGCCGGCTGGTGGCACTGAGCCGCCCAGATGTGCATCTGGACTGGGCCTATCTGGAAAATGCCCTTCCAGGCATTCGAGAGCGTGTGATCCTGTTGGATATGCCAGAGCTAGAGATCGCCTCCCATGTCCTGCAACAGCGGGTACGGCAGGGCCGTCCCATTCGCTATCAGGTCCTTCCCAATGTTGAGGAGTACATCTATCGTCATAACCTGTATCGCTCGAGGGAGCCTTGATATATCCCCTCCCGTTTTGGGGTATAGCCCATAGCAGTGTTGGCTCACTTTTGGTAGGAAGCTTTATTATGATCAACATCATATGAAAAACCTTCGTGGCCGAATAGACTGATTGACGGAAAGGCTTAAGATTGTCACATGGGTCCTCGCTTGCGTCCGGTTCAGCAGTTCGCTTATCACCTCTTCTGCGTGACGGGACTACCTTTCTCCGGAAGTGATCCGTTGATGATGGAATCCGAGGAAAAGATGAGAAAACCGGGCGAACATAAAAATCTCTCCGACAATGGCGACACGAGCTCCAAGTGCTTGGGTCGGGATGTCTGCGTGGCGGACATTATGACCCCCAATCCGGTGACCGTGACGCCGAATAACGCGATCAGCACAGCGATCTCCTTGATGCGAGCTGGTGGATTCCGCCGGCTACCCGTTGTGGAGAACGGCCGCCTGGTAGGGATCATCACCGCGCGCAGTCTTCGACTTGCCTCTAATGCCCCCTCTATCGTTCGCGAGGATTGGTACGACAATTACATCTCCCAGCATATTGCTGTGGGCGACTACATGACCCCTGATCCCATCACCATAACGCCGGATAGCCCCGTTGCCGAGGCGGCTCGGCTGATGAGAGATCACAAGATCAGCGGTCTGCCGGTGGTGCAGAACGACCGCTTGGTGGGGATCATAACGGAGACCGATCTGTTGAATTTCCTCTTGCGCTTGTTAGAAGGAGAGGAAAAGGCTTCCACCTAGTGTCTAGCCGTTCGCCGGTCGGTTTCGTTGGTTCAGGGTGCCGTGCAGACGTAGTCGCGTGCGCTTGTGGCGCTATAGGGTTTTGTGGTCCGCAGGACGCTTGTGACGGCCGGGCAATCCCGCCAGCGCGTCTCCGGTCGGCAGTCCAAGTGCCTGATATCGATCGGCCAAAGCCAAAGATGCGCAGGAGGTCGCTTGCCATGCAACGCACATTGGTCCGAGATCTGATGAGCTGCCCGGTGGTGACAACCAGTCCCGACGCCACACTGGCCGAAGCGGAAGCGCTAATGGAGAGGGCACAGGTACGTCGGCTGCCTGTTATCGACGCGAATGGCCGGCTGGTGGGCATCGTCAGCCGCGGAGACCTGCGCGAGGGGCTGAGCGCCAGCGCAGTACGAAACCCATATGCACCGGACGCCCAAGAAGAGTGGCTCACCGTGGCCGATGTCATGACCCCCAACGTGGTCACCGTAACCCCGGATACACCGCTATGGCAGGTGGCCAACCTGATGCTGGAGCATAAGATCGGTGGATTGCCTGTGATGGAGGGATCGGAAGTCGTGGGGATCATCACCGAGTCCGACATCTTCAAGCTTGTGGCTCAACAGTGGCGCGCGGAACCCGACATCACGTCATCCTGAGTATGGATAAGACGACCTCAACAAGAACGATCCAGCAAGCCCTCGCGATAGAGCGATGGGAATGGATAAGTCACAGACCAGCGGAAACTGTCGCCCTGGGTAAGGCTCTAGCCGCCCTGTTATCACCGGGAGATATCATCGCACTGTCGGGTGATCTGGGCGCGGGCAAGACCACGTTGGTTCAAGGGCTCGCGCGCGGGCTGAGCATCACTCAGCCTGTCACGAGCCCCACGTTCATCCTGATGAACGAGTATGCTTCCACTCCTCCCCTCTATCACGTTGATTGCTACCGTCTGGCGGATGCCGTGCACGAGGCATGGGCCATTGGTTTGGATGATGTGTTGTATGGAGATGGGGTGGTCGTCATCGAGTGGGCTGACAGAGTGGCTCCCTTGCTCCCCGATGACCGCCTGGATATTATGCTAAATTGGGCTGGCTCTCAAGAGCGCAGGATCCGGATCGTCGGGCGAGGGAGGCGCCACGCAGCGCTGGCCCGCCAACTACGCGAGGAATGGCAAGCATCACATGGTTGAACAGGAACAGGGGAGCGAAGGGAGGACGAGCCCCTCTTGGTTGCTGGCGTTAGACACGGCTACAGCCCTGGCCAGCATCTCTTTGTACGATGGATGGCGTGTGGTGGCGGAGCAGAGCTGGCACTCTTCCCGTCGCCACACGGTTGAGCTGACGCCGAGCGTGTACCGGGTGCTAGAGCAGGCCGGAGTGCGTCCCATGCAACTGTCGGCCGTCGCCGTGGCGTTGGGGCCGGGCTCCTTCACGGGGCTACGCGTGGCGCTCAGTCTGGCGAAGGGACTGTCCCTGGCGACGGGGGCGGTCATGCTGGGAATCCCCACGCTGGATATCGTCGCCTACCCGCATCAATGGCAGCAACTGCCCGTGTGCGCTGTTGTGCAGGCAGGACGTGGCCGGCTGTGTTGGGCGCTCTATCAGCGCGATGGAAGTGCATGGCGACGTCTTACGGACTATCATCTGAGCGCCGTGGACGCCCTGGCGGGTGAGATTCACGAACCTACCCTGTTCAGTGGCGAGATCCTGCCGGAGAACGCAGAGCGACTGCGCTCCCTGCTGGGAGACCATTTTCTGTTGGCCCCACCAGCCATGCGGCTGCGCCGGGCAGGCATGCTGGCTGAGATCGCCTGGGGGCGTTACCAGACGGGCGAGGCGGACGATCCGGCCACGCTGACCCCTATCTACCTGCACGAACTTCCTTCCGGGACGAGTCCATGAGCGATACCTCCAAACCATGTGCTCTGCCCGTCGTCGTGGTTCCGTTGAGCCTGGACGACCTGGACGACCTGATGTCCCTTGAAAAGGCCAGTTTCTCCCTGCCCTGGCCTCGCGGTGCCTATCGGTATGAGCTCACCCGGAATCCGTATGGCCACTATCTGGCCCTCCATCCCGCCGCGAGCTTTCGACGTCGCCCAGGGATGAAGCAAGGGCTTCCCCCCCTGTTGGGATATGGGGGATTCTGGCTGCTGGCGGACGAGGCGCACATATGCACCATTGCCAGCCATCCGGATTATCGGGGACACGGCCTGGGAGAGTGGATGCTCCTGCATTTGATGCGATTGGCCCGGGATCTGAAAGCGGACGTCGTTACCCTGGAGGTACGGGTGAGCAATAAGGTCGCACAAAGGCTGTACCAGCGGACGGGGTTCCGGTTGGCCGGCCGGCGGCATCGCTATTACCATGACACCGGCGAGGACGCCCTGATTATGACCACCCCGCCGCTGTCGTCTCCAGAGATGATGGCCTTGCTCGCGCAGCGGTGGGAGATCGTTCGCTCTCGGCTATGCGAGTGGGCGCAGGAGATCATGCGTCAAGAACGGGAAGGGTCATGATAGCGCTCAACCTGGGATGCGGGCGGCGACGGCGCGAGGGAACCTTTGGTGTAGATCGGGTCGCATTACCCGAGGTGGATGTGCTCGCCGACATTGACCAGGCGCCGTTACCCTTTGCCTCGGACTCGGTGGATCTGGTATACGCCGATCACGTCTTGGAGCACATTCGGGACCTGGTACGAACGATGGAAGAGGGTCATCGTGTATGCCGAGGAGGCGCGCGCGTGGAGATCGAGGTTCCTTACTTCGCCTGCGTCGGCGCCTTCGGGGATCCGACGCACGTCAGGTTTTTCACCTACGAGACATTTCGCTTCTGGACGGAGGACACGGACCAGGCGAACTGGTTCACCCGTGCTCGCTTCTCCATCGCGCGACGTCACTTGGTCTTCGGCAAGCTCCATCGGTGGCTAGGGATCTCCTGGTGGGCTAATCACCTCCCGCACATCTACGAGAACTTCTTCGCGTACTGGTTCCCCGCGCGGGCATTGCAGGTCGAGCTCATCGTGATAAAGTCATAGCGAGAGCTCTCTGAGAATGCTCTTGGTAATCGGGCCTGGGTGCTAGCCTTTCTCTAATAAGAGGAGCAGGAGATGTTGCGATGGATCATGCAAAGTTACGCCGTGTGATTTTGGAGCGTCTGGGGCGTTTTCCAGAGCGTGTGTCACTGAATGTGGAGTTAGGGCCAGAGAGTGATCTGGGTGACCATGTACGTACCCTGGTCTCCTATGCCGTGGAGCCGGGAGAGCGCGTCACCGCCTGGCTGCTGCGTCCCAAGGGGCAAGCCCCCGTCGGGGGATGGCCTGGCATCCTGGCCATCCATCAACATGCCGGCCAGTACTATCTGGGCAAGTCAGAGCCAGCGGGGTTGAGTGCCAATCGCATGTATCACTACGGGCTGGACCTCTGTCGGCGCGGCTACGTCGTATTGTGCCCGGATCAGCTTTGCTTCGAGGACCGACGGCCGCCCGAATTCGTGCGCGCGGAGAACCCCCACCTTAGCGATCGAGAATATGAGCGGTTTGAGTTCACGCGGCGCGTCCTGTCCGGCTCCTGCCTGCAGACCAAGTACCTGCACGATCTGGTATGTGCCCTGGATGTGTTGGCGGGGCTGCCCGACGTTGACGCGACGCGCTTGGGCGCCATCGGCCACTCGCTGGGCGGGCAGGAGACCCTGTGGCTAACCTGGTACGATGAGCGGGTGAAGGCGGCCGTCTCCTCGTGTGGGTTCGGCCTGATTCGGACGATCCTGCGCGATGGGATCAACCACAACTTCGCGATGTACGTCCCCGGCTTGCTGGAATTAGGCGATATGGATATGCTAGTGACCGATATCGCCCCGCGTCCCTTTATGCTCACCGCCGGGGAGGAGGATCGCATCTTTCCCATCGACGGTGTGAGAGAGATCGCCGAGAAAGCTCAAGAGGCGTATGCCAAAGCGGGGGCGGCCGACCGGTTCCGCGCCGTGTTCTTCCCCGGCGGCCACGGTTTCCCCGACGATGTAAAGGCGCAAGCATACGATTTCTTAGACCACTGGCTGCGTGGGAGGTGAACGCGCAAGACTTTCAATATGGGGGGTATGAGGCATGTTGGCTGATGTCGTCCTTACCGTTTCTCAATCCAAGCGGCTGATTGCCAAGGGCGTGGCTGCGCATCCAGCAGTGCGTCGTGCCCGGCAGAAGGGATGGCTCATCATCGCGACTGGGACCACCAACGGGTACATCGTCGAGGAGGTGCTGGGAGGGCCTTTCGATCGATATGCCTACGTGACCGGGCATGTGGTCCCGCCCGGCTTCGATAGCGGGACCCGACTGGCGTCACAAAACATTCCTGACGTCATCCTCCACGATGGGGAGCGGGTTACCGGCATGGATCGATTCCAGGCCGCGCGCCGACTCGGTCCCGGTGATGTCTTCATCAAAGGCGCCAATGCCCTGAATTATGAAAAGAAGATAGCTGGCGTGACCATCGGCGACATCAACGGAGGAACCGCTGGAGGGATCATGGGCCCTATCATCGGGCGTCGCGCGACGCTGATCATCCCTATAGGCTTGGAAAAGCTCGTCGCCCATGACATCTTGGAGACAGCGCGTTTGCTGGGGCAGGGCGAGGGAACAGCAAATCGCGTACATCCGCTATTCCCCATCACGGGGGAGATCATCACAGAGATCGAGGCCTTTCATCTGCTCCACGGCGTGCAGGCGAGACATGTCGGCTCCGGTGGTATCTTCGGCGCCGAGGGAGCGGTTCGATTGCTACTCCAAGGAACGTCGGAACAGGTCGAGGCAGCCCTGCAACTGGTGGAGGAGCTGCACAAGGAACCTCCCTTCTAGAGGAACGGGCAAGGATATAACCATCCGCCGGAGGTAACATGAGCGACGTATGGACGCTGGGGATCGACATCGGCGGGACCAAGATCGCGGCTGCCCTGGTGGATCCAAGCGGGAGGTTGCATGGAACACAGACTGTCCCCACGATGGCGCGTGAGGGACGGGACGCCGTATTGTCACGCGTCGTGGCAATCGCACGCGCCGCGCTCGATCAGGCCGAGGTTCAACCCACGGCGGTGGGCGTGGGCACGGGCGGCCAGGTGGACCCGACCACGGGAGAGATCATCTTCGCCACGGCGTTGATCCCCGGCTGGGCTGGCGTGCCGCTTCGCCAACGACTACAGGAGGTGCTGGGCATCCCCGCCTGGGTAACCAATGATGTCCACGCGATGGCGTTGGGCGAGGCGATTCACGGCGCCGGCCGCGGTGTCCGCAATGGGCTATACGTAGCAGTGGGGACCGGAATAGGCGGAGGATGGGTACTGGATGGCAGGTTATACACCGGACATGACGGGCTGGCCGGGTCGATAGGTCATGTGAAGGTGGAACGCGATGGTCGCCCCTGCACGTGCGGTGGCCGCGGTTGCGTGGAACAGTACGCGTCGGGGCCGGCCATCGCCGCGGAGTATCGCCGCCAACGCGGCCTGGCCGAGGCGGTCACGGGACGAGACGTGGTCGAAGCGATGCACGCCGGTGACCATCTGGCACTTACGGTCGTACAGGAGGCCGGCCGTTGGCTGGGGTTCGCCCTGGCCTCCCTGGTGAACGCGATGGCTCCGGACGCGATCATCGTCGGCGGCGGGGTGGCCGAGGCGGGCAAGCCATTTCTCGATGCCATCCGCTCCGGGATCGCCCAGTACGCCTTGCCCACAGCCCGATCAACACCCGTTCTGAAGGCTACGCTGGGGCCACAGGCTGGGCTGATCGGCGCGGGTGTGTTGGCCCGGCAGGGAATCACGGGAAACGAGGGAGCGTAACGTGGGTACCCACGAGCAATATCTCACGATCGCCGATCTACACTCCCGCCTGGGAATGGTGATACCGGTCTGGTACAACCCAGCCGAGCCGGACGAGGTCATGGCCAACTTGCTACGCCTCACGCTGGCGGACTCCGGCTCGTTCATGCCCTGGGACCAAATCGTGCTGGTAGTGGATGGGAGCCCACGTGTCGCCCGGGTAGCCCAGGCGGAACGGGATCGGATCCTGCGGCAGGAGGGCAAGGCACCGGCAGTAATCATCGAGGAGGAGAACCACGGCAAGGAATACGCCGTCACGCAGGGGATGCGCTGGCTGCTAGATCAGAGGCCGAATACAGACCTGTTGTGCGTGCGCGATGCCGACGCCGATCACTTCATCAACGACCTGCCCAACCTGGCGCGGGCAGCGGCTCACATCGTCCGGGTGACCGGCAACGACCGGGTGCTGGTGATCGGGCGACGGGGCAGCCTGCACCGGCCAATGGGCTGGCTGCGCGGCGAGCTGGAGCTCCTGCAAGATCGGGTGCTGTTGGACGCTCTACGCTACCGTCTGGCACGACAAGGCCAGGCGCTGGATTTGCGATTCTGTGCGGGCTCAGAGGGCGTGCCCGACTTTAACTCCGGCTACAAGCTATATACGCGCGCCGCCGCTCAGGTGATCTTCGCCAACCCAGGCGTGGAGATGCGTTGTTTGGAGCCAGAGGAGTTCTGGCGTTACGGTGCGGAGACAATCTCCATCGTCCACGGCGTGCTGGGTGGCGCTACACTGGGCGAGGTCCAGCGTATCACTTTCAACGGCCAACCGACCTCCACCTTCAGGACAGGAGCAGAGGCGCGTCTGAAGTGGTACAGTGGCGTCATCGCCTGGATCTTCTGTCGGCTGGATATCCCCACCGATGTGGCACAGGCTATCCTGGATAACCACGTGATCGACAGCCTGATGACGACGCTCGAGCTGGCTACAACGGAGCTGCACGCGATCCGGGAGACCACACTGCGCCGAGTGGCCGCCTACTACCATCAGACGGGCTACGCGCCACCGCCGTTGGCCCCCCCGTTGCCGTTCCTGTAGTAGGCCCCCGCCGATTCCCAACCGCCTCGGAGCGCGAATCATGAACGAACGGAGTGACGCAGGGATGAGGGCAGACTTCATGGGGCAAGATCCACCGGAAGAGCCACAAAACATGCGTCCCTTCCGCACTCGCCGTCAGATCACGCTGACGGTGGGCCAGGATGAGGGCGACCTGCGAGGCCAGGATGACAAAGTGATCCAGGCGGCCGTGGATTACGTGTACCGGCTGGGAGGTGGCACCGTCCATGTGCTTCCCGGCATCTACACGATGCGAAACGCGGTCTATTTACGGCCCGGGATCACATTGCGCGGCTCTGGGGAAGACACGGTCCTGAGGAAGGCACCCAGCGTGACCGCGTCACTAGTTCGAGAGGCGGATTGGTTCGAGTACGCCGTTCAGGTCAGCGATCCAGCCGGCTTCGCGCCTGGCGGCGGCCTTATGCTGAGCACGGAGAAAACGGACGTCTGGCCAGCCATGCGGCTTTATACGATCGTGGCTGTGGAGGGGGACCTCCTCTACCTGGACCAACGAACGGAGAAAAATTACTGGATGAGCGACGGGGCGAAGGCGCAGACGATCCATCCGATCCTCTGTGCCTTCCATGTGGATGATGTGAGCGTGGAGGACATCGTCCTGGATGGAAACTGCGGGGAAAACGACTATGCCAACGGCAACTACACCGGGGCGGTCTTCATCCAGTACTGCAACCGCTGGACGTTCAAGAACGTGTTGGCTCGCCGCTATAACGGCGATGCCTTCAGCTTCCAGGTTTGCGACGACATCCACTTCGAGAACTGCCAAGCTGTGGACAATGCTGGTTTCGGTTTCCATCCCGGCAGTGGCTCCCAACGCCCGGTGTTCCGTCGTTGTGTGGCCAGGGGGAACGAGATCGGCCTCTTCTGGTGCTGGGGGGTCTGTGACGGTATCGCGGAGGGTTGCACCTTTTCCGAGAACCGCTCATACGGGGTGAGCCTCGGCCACCGCGATACGGACAACATCTTGCGCGGCTGCGTGATCGAACGGAATGGCGAGGTGGGCGTGCTCTTCCGCCAGGAGGTGAACGAATACCGCACACCCGACCGGAATCGAGTTGAGGAATGTCTGATCCGGGACAACGGGGAAATCGGCATCGATGTCCAATGGAAAGCGCAAGATCTGATCATCCGCGGGTGCCGGTTTGAGCGCACATCCCCGGAGCAACAGAGGATAGCCATCCGCATCGGCCGCGAGGTGAGCGAGATCACGGTGGAGGGAAACGCCTTCCTGGGCGGCTTAAAGGCGGTCGAAGACCTGCGGGAGGGGGAGACAAGGGATTCACCCTAAACGGCTTGTTGACTCTATATCATTTGGAGATGACCTTATTGAGAGGTGTGCTTATGGAGATCCGTGAGTTAGCGGGAGCCGATCTACCGGTGTTGTTGGACTTATGCCAGCGTACATTGCCGCTGGACAGATTCACACCTACAGTGTTGCGACGCCGCGTCCTGGAGGAACCCAATCGGAACCCGGCGTACCAGCTTACGGCCTGGGATGGGGATCGATTGATCGGCACGATCCTGGGCGGCGTCCGGGAGATGGAGGACGAGCGGATGGCCTGGGTGCGCTTGATCGCGATCGATCCCGCGTACCGCCGGCAGGGAATCGCCTCCCGATTGCTGGAGGAGTTGGAGGGACGACTACGCGCCGACGGGTTCACCCGACTGCGACTGGGTAACAGCGCTCCCAGCTACTTCTGGCCGGGCCTGGACGTGCGTTATACCCCGGCCTACTGCTTCTTCGAGCGTCACGGCTTCCACCGTATCGGTGAGGCTATCGACATGGAGGTAGACCTCGCCGCGCGGGACTGGGACACCAGCCAGGAAGAGGCCCGCCTGGAGCGGGAGGGATACACCATCCGACGGCTACAACCGTCGGATCGGGAGGCCTTCAGCGCGTGGCTGCAAGAGCTGTGGGGGCCTGTGTGGCACTATGAGGCGCTTTCATCCTATGAGAACGATCCAATCTCCACGTTCGTGGCCACGCATGGGGGTCGTATTTGTGCCTTCGCGTCCTATAACGTGACCATGTTTGAGAACGGCTTCGGGCCGATGGGCACGGAGCCGGACCTGCGCGGCCGTGGGATCGGCCGGGTACTCTTCTGGCGCTGTATGCAGGATATGAAGGCACTGGGCCATCGGACCGCCGACATTTGCTGGGTGGGCCCCATCGCCTTCTACGCCCGCGTGGCCGATGCCCGCATCCATCGCGTGTTCTGGTGGATGGAGAAGGAGCTCTAGGATAGCCAGGACGTGTACCGTTTGGGGCCTCCGGCACGAGTGGCTCGTGCGGCGTGTGCTAGACAGGCAGTATCGTCTCATCCCGCCGACCAGCAAGCACCCGTATCATCTAAGGCCTGCTTTCCTACTAAAAGGAGAGAATCATGTTTACTCTGTCCGCTTGCATCGAGATGTTGTTCCCCGAGCTGCCGTTCCTTGATCGGATCGACGCCACGGCCGACGTCGGGCTGACCGCCTTCGAGTTCTGGAACTGGAGCAATAAGGACCTGGACGCCATCGCTCGACGCCAGCAGGCACGAGGGCTATCTGTGGCGGTCTTCTCGGCTGAACCGCCGCGTCTGTTGAACGATCCAGCCCAGCATGAGGCCTTCCTGTCCGGGTTGGAGACCTCCTTCGACGCGGCTCGTAAGCTTGGTTGCTCAACGTTGATCGTGCTCACGGGGAACGAGCGTCCCGGCGTCCCCAGATCGGAGCAGATCGATGCCGTGGTGAGCGCCCTACGCCAGGCGGCCCCCATCGCCGAGCGGGCTGGCATGACGTTGGTGCTGGAACCCCTGAACACGCTGGTGGATCACAAGGGCTACCTGCTGAGCTCGTCCGACGAGGGGTTCGACATCTTGGATCGAGTTGGCAGCCCAGCCGTCAAGCTCCTGTTCGACATCTATCATCAGCAGATCATGGAGGGCAACCTGACCGCCCGGCTGACTTCGCATGTGGATCAGATCGGACATGTGCACATAGCAGATGTCCCGGGCCGGTATGAACCTGGTACCGGCGAGATCAACTACCGCTTCGTGTTGGAGCAACTGGCGAAGGCAGGTTACAATCGGTTCGTCGGCATGGAGTTCCGCCCATCGAAGCCCACGCGGGAGGCTCTCCAGCCCATCATGCAAATCGTCCAAGACATCGCCGAGGTAATGGAGGGTATATGAGTCGGTGGACGGTCGGTAACGAGAAGATACGCGCCCAATGGGAGGATGCACCCGCCCCCCGGCTGACCCTGTCAGCCAGGAAGACAAAGGCCGGCTGGGAGGATATCTGTACTCTGAGCGGGGCAGCGCTAACGGATGCACGGCTGTTTCCCACGCAGTTCCCGTTGCCCGCCGAGCCACCAACGTGGACAGTAGAGCAGCCGGATGAGCATACGCTACAGCTCTCAGCCGATTGGGGCGGCCGCGCGCTGGCTCGAACGGTGAAGGTGGATCCTGAGCAGGCCCGCGTGCATGTCACCGTTCGTTTGGAACTGCGCGGCGACGAGTTGGTGGAGTGGTTCCAGGATGTGTGGACGTTCCTGTCGGACATCCCTTTAGACTACACCTGGGCTCCGAACCTGCGACCGGGCGACGATATGGTCATCGGCGACCACGTCTTCCGGGCGCCCGCGGTGATCCTTCTCAAGGACGGCCGCTGGGCTGCGCTCCTGCCCGACCTGGACGCGCTGGCTGCCCTGAAGCAAGCCCGCCTGACCTGCCTGGAGCTGGACGTGAAGGATCGCGCCAACCCCATCTTCGGCTACGGGTTGAAGCGATACGAGCCGATCCACCACACTTACTATCGCCATGCGCCGTCTATGCTGGGCACCCCGCCGGCCGGGCCCATCACTTTCTCGTACGAGATCCTGCTTGGGGCGGGAGCGGAGCGCCCCGACGTGCTGCGAGCCGTCACCTCATACCAATGGCAACGCTATGCACCCTCATATCTGGAAAAAGCACTGCCACAGACCATTCCATTCCGTAGTTATGCGGAGTACACGTATCCCAGCGTGCAACAGGTGGGCGAATACGTGGAGTTCAAGATCGATGGAGAGACGGTAGGGGGCTTCAAGGCGTTAAGCCACGGCGGCTACTTCCGCACCCCACAGCCTATCGTCTGGAATCAGGTCTGGTTCAATGGCCTGCGAAGCGCTTACGGCATGTGGCATTTCGGCCGTCGTCTTGGGCGGAAGAGATGGCAGCAGCGGGCTCAGCGGGTGAAGGCATGGACGCTGAAGGCACCACAGGTGAATGGGCTGTTCCCGGCGGTATACGCGTACAAGGCAGACGAGTGGTGGGGGTCGCCGCCACGTCTGAATGGCGGACGCCGCCGGGTACACACGTCCAGCGCGGCGTGGACGGCCACCTGGCTGCTATGGTGGGATCGAGATCTACAACGGGATCGGGC
>JAGHDS010000282.1 GCA_021159845.1 Anaerolineae bacterium | reverse complement strand
TTTCATCTGCATAGATCGGCTCCTTCTGCGTCACCAGCGTTCACCGACTCTATTTTCGAAGCAGTTACGTCGTTCTCAATTTGGTTACGGAAACTTTGAGAGACTTCTTCCTTTATGTATAATGGTGGTTAAGCGGTTGCTCCTGGTAAAGAGGCTCTTCGCGGCATGGGAGAGCCTATTGGTCTGGCGGAAACTCGTAGAGGGAATTCGTCATCCGGAGTTCGAGTGTGTATGTTTTGCACAGTCATTGGCAGCCTCCGATGAGCTCTGAGGACCCCGGTGGAGCCCTGTTTTGGCTGGAGACCACGGAGGCACCACAACCGAAGGCCCGTCGAGGCCGACGGGCTCGTAAACCGCGCCCCAAACCTCATCCCTTTTGCGTCCCGGCAGCTGTGGTGAGGAAGGTGCTAGCCTCATTGGGACGCCTGCCGGATCCGGCTATTGTAAGTTACGCCACCCTGCTCCTGCCCACCACCCGGTTTGGGCCAGCTCCTTCGCCGCAGTTGTTGCACGATTGGGCCCTTGGCGACGACGATTCATTCGAGCTGGCGCCGTGGAAGGTGGAAGGGCTTTGGTTACCCGCCGGGGATGCGTTTGATGTCCTGGCGCATCTCCCGACGCCGGAGGATATGCCCTCCAACCTGGCGTCGGGAGCGGACAGCCGATATTGGGGAATGGTCACCGGGCTTGTGCTGGAGGTACTGGCTCAGCAAAAGGTGATCCCCGTCCTGGTGCAGGCCGACGAACAGGGGAGCACATACCACGCTCGTTGGCTGGCCGTGTTGGACTCTCAACGGGACACGGCACGGCTGGTACGTTTAGAGGCCGCCATGCCACCCATTTGTCGAGCTGCCTGGAGCCCGGATAGGAGAAGGGTTTCACCCCGCTCACTTCTGGACAGCTTCATCAAGACGATGGCGGACGCTCAGGCACGGCGCTGGGCGCGGGCCAGCATACCCTTGCTGACGAAGGTGTTGGAGCCAGCGGCGCGTCATTGGATCCAGGCGCTTTTCACAGACGATCCTCGGGTCAGGGCTTCACTGGCCAAGTTGAAAGCCCTGGATCGCAGTGTGCAGGCTTGGCTACGTAACCTATACGTGGCGGGCGTGGGGGACTTTCGTGTTGCCTTCCGGCTCACACCGCCAAACACACCCCAGGGCGATGATGGGCAGCCCATTTGGCGGCTCGACTATCTGCTACAAGCGCGCGATGATCCCAGCTTGTTGGTACCTGCGGAAGATGTTTGGAGAACGCGAGGGAGCATGTTGCGCCGCCTCGGACGCAAGTTTGACCGTCCTCAGGAGCGACTGTTAGCCGCTCTTGGGTATGCGGCCCGGCTCTTCCCGCCTATTAACCGGAGCCTGCAGGGGGCTTGCCCATCTCAATTGGCCCTTTCCACCGACGAGGCGTTTCAGTTTTTACGAGAGGTCGCACCGCTTTTGGAGCAGAGTGGCTTTGGCGTCCTCGTGCCACCTTGGTGGAACAGGCGGGGGGCCCGGCTGGGTGTGCGGCTGCGTGTCAGGCCGAAGCAACCCACAGCGGAGGGTTCTACTGGCCGCCTGAGCCTTGACCGGCTGGTGCATTATGAGTGGGAGCTTTCCGTAGGTGATGTCTCCCTGACCCGCGAGGAATTCGAGGCGTTGGTTGCGCTGAAATCACCCCTGGTGCAGGTACGGGGACAGTGGGTACAATTGGATCCGGAGCAGGTCGAGGCTGCGATTCGCTTTTGGCAATCCCAGCAATGGGAAGGGGATGCCGACCTGTTAGAGGCGTTGCAGATGGGCCTGGGAGCCGAGGAGTCGGTGAAAGGGCTTCCAGTGGAGGATGTTGCCTTCGAGGGATGGCTTGACGAGTGGCTGAAGCGACTAAGTCACCACGAGAAGCTAACAGAGCTACCTCAACCTGCCAGCCTGCGGGGCCAACTGCGCCCTTATCAGCGCTATGGTTATTCTTGGCTCGATTTCCTGCGTCGCTGGGGATTTGGTGCCTGCCTAGCCGATGATATGGGCTTAGGCAAGACCGTGCAAACGCTGGCGTTGCTCCTGCGCGATAAAGAGCGAGGCGACGCGGATGGCCCGGTGTTGCTTATCTGTCCCACGTCGGTGGTAGGGAACTGGCAGCGGGAAGCCGAGCGCTTTACACCAGATCTATCCATCTGGATTCATCGCGGGAGTAACCGACTGCGGGGAGAGGCTTTCGCGGCTGAGGCCGCGAAGCATGATCTGGTCATCACGAGCTATGCTCTGGCACGACGCGATGCAGAGACGCTCCAGGATGTACAGTGGCGTGGTGTTATATTGGACGAGGCCCAGAATATTAAAAACCCCTCGGCCAAACAGACGCAGGCTATTCGGCGGATTCCAGCCCGGTTCCGCATCGCGCTTACCGGGACGCCGGTGGAGAACCGGCTATCCGAGCTGTGGTCCATCATGCAGTTCCTGAACCCAGGATACCTGGGCTCGCGAGAGCACTTCCGCAAGCGCTTCGCCATCCCCGTCGAGCGCTATAGGGATGAAGAGGCCGCCCGACAGTTGCGCTCACTGGTCATGCCCTTCATCTTGCGTCGGGTGAAGACGGATCCCCGAGTTATCCAAGACCTGCCCGAAAAGTTGGAGATGAAGGTGTACTGCAACTTGACTGAGGAGCAGGCCAGCTTGTACGAGGCTGTCGTGCAGAACACGCTGAGCCAGGTGGAAGAGGCCGAGGGTATCAGCCGCCGCGGGCTAGTGTTGTCCATGTTGATGCAGCTCAAACAGATCTGCGACCATCCGGCGTTGTTCCTGCATCAGACCAACGATCGAGGCATTCCTGTCCATGAGCTTGCCAGGCGCAGCGGCAAACTGGATCGACTCAAGGAGATGCTGGAAGAAGTCATCGCGGCCGGGGATCGGGCGTTGGTATTCACCCAATTCGCCGAGATGGGGCACATGTTACACAGCTATCTTCAGCAGGCACTGGGCTGTCCGGTGCTGTTCCTGCACGGTGGCACTCCTGCCCGCCAACGGGATCAGATGATCGCCCGGTTCCAGAGCGAGAACGGTCCCCCCATCTTCGTTCTCTCGCTCAAGGCGGGTGGTACCGGCCTCAACCTGATGCGCGCCAACCACGTCTTCCACTTCGATCGCTGGTGGAATCCAGCTGTCGAGGACCAGGCTACCGATCGTGCCTTTCGCATCGGACAGACGCGCAATGTCCAGGTGCATAAGTTCGTCAGCATCGGCACGTTGGAAGAGGCCATCGATGATTTGATCGAAAGCAAACGCGTGTTGGCTCGAGCTATCATGGGCAGCGGTGAGGGCTGGCTAACGGAGCTATCAACGGACGAGCTGCGAGAATTGGTCACACTGCGGCGAGAGAGCGTTGCTTAGGCCGACAGACGAAAGAGGTGCTCCATGTCACGACGATACCGTTATTATTACGATTATTACGAACGTCGGTCGCCCATCGAAACAGACCAGGGCATCAAAGCGCGCAGCCAACGGGGGAAGTTCGCCCAGAGCTGGTGGGCCGAGCGCTGGATTCATGCCTTGGAGCGTTTGATGGATGCGGGCCGGCTGCGACGTGGCCGCCGTTATGCTCGCTCCGGCCAGGTGTTGTCCATCGAGGAGACGCCTAATGGCATCATCGCCAGGGTGCAGGGGACTAGGCGCACGCCGTACAAGGTGACCATTCGGCTTACCCCGCTCACCGACGAGCAGTGGGAGCGTGTCACCGATCGAATGGCTGAGCAAGCTATCTTCGTCGCTCAGCTGCTGGCCGGCCAGATGCCCCAGAACATCGAAGAGGCTTTCAAAGCCGCCGGGGTAAGCCTTTTCCCTGATCATCCCGGCGATCTGATCACCGATTGCACCTGTCCTGATTGGGCCAATCCCTGCAAGCACATCGCTGCCACGCACTACATCCTGGGCGAGCAGTTTGATGAGGACCCATTTCTGATCTTTCGGCTACGCGGCCGCACGCGAGAGCAAATTCTAGATGCTCTACGCGCTCGTCATGTGGGCGACGTGATCGAAGAGGAGCTGGAGGAGGAATCGGAGGCCGCCACGCCATTGGAGGAGCTCATGGATCGGTTTTGGGTACCACTGGGGCGCTGGACGCGTTCTCAACATCCATCAAACCGCCAGTGGTACGGCTGCCGTTGTTGAAGCGGCTAGGACAACCGGCCTTCCTGCCTGGCATCGATCTGGCACAGTTACTGGGGCCAACGTATGAGGCGATCACCCAGGCTGCTATCGCTGCTGCATTCGACGGCGGACAGGGAAACCAGGATAAGCTCGAGGAGGAATGGGAGATTAATCCATGAGGCTAATAGAATGCCTGGAATCACGTACGGTTGAGACTCTCAAGCCGTTAGCGGATCTCTGCGGCGTGCGGGGGGTGACGCGGAAGGCTGACGTCATCGCAGGGATCGTAGCTGTCATGACATCACCAGAAGGTCTACGACAGCAGTGGGAGCAACTGGACGAGCTCTCGCGAGCAGCGGTGGCGCACGCGGTTCACAATGGCGGCGAGTTGGATGAGAGCGCCTTTCGCGCCCGATACGGACGTGTGCCCGAGCGCCTGGGACGCTTGGGGTGGTACTTGAAGCCGACCCGTCTCGACCTCTTCCTGTATAATCATCGCATCCCAGACGATGTGCTCCCTCTCCTGGAATCCTGGGTACCCCGACCTGAGCCCTTCCGTTTACAGGGAATGCTGGAGGCTCCCAAGGTTGTTAAACAGGGAAAGTACCAGCTGGAGTTGCAACGTGCCGATACAGAGGTGGTTGGGCAACAGGACTTGGCCACCTTCCTGCGCCTGGTGGAGCAGGGCGAGGTGCGGGTGACATCGACAACGCGCCTACCCACGGCCAACACGGTCAAAAAATTGCTGCCCCTATTAGCAGGAGGGGATTTCCTCCCTATAGAAGGTGAGAAGATCAAAGCGGCGAGCACGATTCGCCCGGTGGGCCTGACGCGCTTTGCTCTCTACGGCGGTCTGGCACAGCACACTCTCTCATACACAGGCAGTAAACTAGAGCTCACCGAGGCCGGCCGGAGCTGGCTTCGCACCCAAGGTCCTGAGTTACTGCTGGACGCCTTTGAGACATGGACTCACTCCGATGTCTTCGACGAACTCTTGCGCATCCAAAACCTGCGCGGCCAGAAGGCCCGGAGAACGCGGCTGAGTCCGCCGTCCGGCCGTCGTGAGCGGATCGTTGAGGCGCTCTCCTGGTGCCCGGTGAACGTCTGGATCGATGTTGAGCAGTTCTTCCGAGCTATCCGCATCTGGCAACTGGACTTCGACGTCGAATTGACGCCATATACCAATTTGTACGTTGGTCCCTTGGCCGAGTATGGATGGCTCAATGAATACGGGGACGAGACTTACTGGCGTCTGGTACATGGACTTTACATCCTGACAGTGCTGTGGGAGGGCCTGGCCTCCATCGGTGCCCTGGATATTCTCTATCTACGCCCCGAGGAAGCGGACTACAGTGCTAAGGTTGACTACTACGATGAGCTATATTTCAGTCGTTACGATGGACTGCGGTACTTTCGCATTAATAAGCTGGGAGCTTATCTTTTCGGGCAGGCGGCCGAGTACACGCCTTACGAACAAACTCGGCCTCCCTTCCTCCGGGTGACGGATGATCTGATGATCCACATCATCGCGCCACAATTCGTCGGCCCAGCCGACCGGATGTTCCTCAACTCCTTTACCACGCCCGTTGATGATCAAAGTTACCGTGTGGACCTGAATCGGTTGCTTGCCGCTCTGACGGAAGGGCGAGACCCAGACGTTGCGTTGGAATTCCTGGCCCAGGGAAACGATGGGCCTCTGCCGGAAGCGGTGAGGGAGCTCTTCGCCGAGGCCAAGGACCGCAGCCAAGCTTTCAGCGCGCCCAAACGAGCGTTCAAGATCCAGGCGAGGACACCTGAACTCGCACAGATGGCGATGCAGGATCCCAAGCTCAGGAGGTTCTGTAAGCTGCTCGATGACCGGACGCTGGTCATCCCTGCGAACCGAGAGCGCACTTTTCGCGGCCGCTTACAAGAGCTTGGCTACATCATACCCCAGTCATGACTCATAAGCCCTCGTTTCCTGCCTGCTGGGAATCACAAACCCCGCGCAAGACCACTTGTATCGCCACATATAGGAGCTGATGATACGAATGTTCACCGGAATGTATCCCCAAGAGTTGCAGCGAGCGTTAGCCGCCTGGGATCCACAGTACGATCCGGCCGCACGCATGATCCGTCGGCCGTTCTCCTCGCCTGGTTACCACACGACCCTCACCGGCGGCTCCGTTCACCCAACGCGGGAGAGTCTATCGTACGCGCTGGCGCTGCTGGACAGCGGTGAGCCCGCGCGGCTGACCCAGGCAATAGATATTCTCGACCGCGTGCTGGCGCTTCAGGATATTAACCCGGACAGCCCTACCTATGGCATCTGGCCGTGGTTCCTGGAAGAGCCATTGGATCAAATGTCGCCACCCGATTGGAACTGGGCCGACTTCTGCGGCACCAGATTGATTCAGATCGCTATGGATCACCGTGAGCGGTTGCCGAGTGCACTGGCTCACCGTCTGGATCAGGCGATCCTCCATGCAGCCCGCTCCATTCAGCACCGTGACATGGGGCCGCATTACACGAATATCGCTCTCATGGGGACCTACGTCACCTATACTGCTGGCGAGTTCTACAACGAGACGGGGATCCTCGATTACGCGCGGCGCAGGTTGCGCCGCTTTTACGACTACACGCGGGAACAAGGCGCGTTCACCGAGTTCAATAGCCCTACTTATACGGCTGTGGCCATCCGCGTCCTGGCCCGTATGCGTCGGGATATCCACGATCGCGATGCCCATCCGATGCTGGATTGGCTGTACAACCTGGCCTGGGCCGACGTGGCCTGACACTTTCACCCACCCACCCGACAGTGGGCAGGGCCTCACTCCCGCTGCTACTCGACACTGCTACGTCCCGGCGACCGGGCCTTCCTACAGCGCGCCACCGGCGGTGCACTCCGCTTCTTCAGTGATGACAAACTCCCAGCCGATATCGAGGCCCACCGCCTGGACTTCTCATGCCCGGCCGAACACATCCCGCCCTTCCTGCACCTGGACACCCCTCGGGAGATCATCCAGGTCTACTACCAGGGTGGCGATTTGTTCCCCCGCATTATCGGCCGTACCTATATGGATGAAAGCGTGGCCATCGGCACCATGAATCGCGGCGATCTCTGGAACCAACGTCGGCCGCTGGTCGCTTACTGGGGATCAGCCGAGCATCCTATCGCTCTACAGGTACGCTGTCTGCACGATGGGTACGACTACAGTTCAGCGCTAATCTTCACCCGACAGGCGGGGCCATACGTATTGGCCGCTGTCGTCTTCGCGACCGACTACGGCGATCGTCACATCGGCCTGGACCCGGTGCAGGATCAATCCATCATGGCACAGGATCTACGACTGCGATTCCAGATCATCAACCCGCCGACCGATCGACCGATATTTGAGGAACTGGCCCTGGGGTACGAGGTAAACACGTCTACGATTGGGAACGCCACTTTGAGCCTCCAAATTCCCCACGTGATCTTCGGTGGGAGGGACATCATAACGATAACTGATCGAGAACAAACGGATGAATACCTGGACATCGTGCTCTATTACGGACGTCGGCGGCGGATCGACTTCGGTCGGATGCGGCAGGCCGCGGTGATCTTTGGGCTGCAGATCACACCCGCCGCCGAGCCGATGAAGCGGCCGTGGGTTGACGTGACGCAGGCGGGAAGCTATCTCTCGGCGTTCTGGAGGACGCCGCGTGGCGATCTGAAGATTGACATCCCGCTCCAGCCCGGCCCCTTCGCCGAGCTAGAACGGCTGACGAAGGGCGTGGATGATGCATGAGCGAGCGTCTCTATGCGCCCATTCCCATCACTCTAGCGTATCGCGTGGCGGCAGCCCTCCACAACTGATGCACCGAACAGAGCGAGAGGAACGTTCTTTATGCGTGTAAAACGGCTCCCGAATAATCCCATCATCACGCCCGATATGGGATCGCTGGGGGGTAACGTCAACGGCCCCTCACTGATCCAGGTACCCGACTGGCTACCAAACCCGTTGGGCCACTACTATCTCTACTTCGCTCATCATAAAGGTAAACACATCCGCCTGGCTTACGCGGATCGGCTAGAAGGGCCATGGACGATCTACGAACCAGGGACGCTACGGGTCGAGGAATCGTACTGTAGAGGCCATGTGGCCTCCCCGGATGTGCACGTAGACGAGAAGCGACACGAGATCCGCATGTATTACCACGGACCGGTCATGCAAGAAGAGGAGCTGCACGATCGGTATACCGATTCCTACCCGTTCTTGGGCATGCAGCGTAGCCGGGTGGCTCTCTCCAAGGACGGTATCCACTTCACAGCCCGACCGGAAGTCCTGGGAGCGCCCTATTTTCGGGTTTTCCGCTGGCGTGGCTACTACTACGCCCTCGGCATGCCCGGCATCTTTTACCGGTCTCAGGATGGACTCACCGGCTTTGAGCAGGGGCCCTTCCTTTTCACTCATAACATGCGGCATAGCGCCATCCTGGTCAGGGGAAATGTGTTATACGTCTTTTACAGCAATGTGGGCGACTGCCCCGAGCGCATTTTGCTCTCCACCATTGAGCTGACGGACGACTGGACAGAATGGCGGGCCACAGAGCCTATCACAGTGCTGGAACCAGAGATGGACTATGAAGGCGCTGATCTCCCGCTGGAGCCCTCCGTGCGAGGCTGGGCACCGCATCCGGTGCGCCAGCTACGCGATCCCGCCATCTATCAGGAGGGGGATAAAACCTATCTCCTGTACTCCGTCGCCGGCGAGCAGGGGATCGCCATCGCCCGCATCGTCGAATGGTAGTGGACTTCATACTTTCACGCCAGCATTCACGGGATATGAGCCATCATCCCTCAGCTCAACCTTGGGCAAATACCACCGGCGGTGAACAGTTCAAGTGAGCGTAACTGTTCCGTAAATAGAATGGATGAACGCTGGTGACGCAGAAGGAGCCGATAAGAAGTGTTGTCGCCCTGGCTGTGC
>JAGHDS010000403.1 GCA_021159845.1 Anaerolineae bacterium | reverse complement strand
CAAGCCTTGGGAATGACCTGGGGCTCCTTGGGCAACCGCTCCTCAACGGGCGGGATCGTCCCGTCCTCGACGAGTTTATCCATCCATTCCGGCTGATGATACTCCGGCAATGACTTGTATTGCAGGAGCTCGTCCAGGTTGTACTTCTTCGCTTCCTGCCCACCCGGCATCGGCTTGCTTGGCGGATACGGGATGGGGCCCTGCAGCTTGACCTCGGGCGCCGCGGTGGGTGCTGGCGTCGGTGTTGGCGCAGCCTTCGTCGGCGCGGGGGTGGCTGTTGGTGCGGCCTTCGTCGGCGCGGGGGCAGCCGTCGGCTTCGCCTTGCTGGGAGCACACGCCGCCGCCACGGCGCTGGCCGTCACAATTGTAGATAGACGCAGGAACTCTCGACGAGTCAACTGCTTACTCATTTTCGCCTCCTCATCTGATTCTGCAAGCCAATAGGTCATAATCCATGACCTGAGCCGTACAAGAAGCGATCACTTATTCAAACCCTCGCACACCACCTCCTTCCCGCATCTGCCTGCTACTCCCTTAAAAGGGTTTCCATGACAACTACATCTCTCAAGCGTACAACCAACACGAGACCCAGTGCCCTGGCTGGACCTCCTTCAGCGTAGGATGCTCCTGAGAACAAATCGGCATCGCTTTAGGGCAACGTGGGGCAAAGGCACAGCCTGGGATCTCCTCGGTCGGTGTGGGAACCATACCTTTAATGGGAACTAACTGCTTCTTCCTACCAAACACAGGGATGGAGTTCAACAACCCCACCGTATAGGGGTGCAACGGGTTATGAAACACCTCCCGCACATCCGCGTGTTCGACGACCTTGCCCAGATACATCACGGCGACATCATCGGCCATCTGGGAGATCACCCCAAGGTTGTGGGTGATCATGATGATCGAAGATCCAAAGTCCTCCTGAAGCTGACGCATGAGGTCCAGGATCTGGGCTTGTACAGTGACGTCCAGGGCCGTCGTTGGCTCATCAGCGATCAGAATGGAGGGATTACAAGAGAGGGCCAGGGCGATCATGACGCGCTGGCGCATACCCCCACTTAGCTGATGGGGATACTCGTGGATCCGTCGTTCGGGGTCGGCGATCTGAACTTTGCGCAACATCTCCAACGCCCGTTCCATCGCCTCTTTGTGGCTGACCTTCTGGTGTAATTCCACCGCCTCGGCGATTTGAGAGCCGATGGTGTATAGGGGATTCAACGAAGTCATCGGCTCCTGGAAGACCATAGCGATCTCACCGCCGCGTATCTCCCGGATCTCCGGGCCCCGGGGGTCAAGCTTGGCGATATCCACGACTTCCCCATCGCGATGGAGAAGGATACTCCCATCAACGATCTTGCCGGGAGGGGACTGGACGAGGCGCATGATGGACATCGCCGTCACGCTTTTACCACACCCGCTCTCACCCACTACCCCCAACACCTTCTTGCGCCCCAGTATCAGATCGACACCATCAACCGCTCTTACTGTAGCATTATCAAGGAAAAAATAGGTTTTGAGCCCCTTGACCTCCAAGATCGGGCTTTCGTCGACTCCGTTCGATCCCATTGCCACCCCTATAATCAGTGATCAGTTCATTCAATAGAGGAAGTGCCGCCGCACAAACCAGCAGACGCTCAACGGTCCCCCCACAAGGGAGAGTTCACCCTGCGAACGAAAAAGCGAAGCGCAAAGAGACTGAAAGGAAGAAGACTTACCTACCAGGCAATTCGACAGCCGGGTCTTGCAGAGCCCATCTACAGCAACTTTGCAGACCCAACGCGCATTTCCCCATTGGAGAGGCCACATCATCTAGCAGGGCCCCCCAGCGCTCTCACATCCTCTCATATGTCGAACGCCTGGTAGCTCAACCGGCAGGGCTAGAGAGACGAGGTCCGCACCGTTGAGATCAAAGCGCGCATATTATACTCCATCTACTCAGACGCGTCAACGCAGCGCGTTGCGGTGATTACCCACATCTCACCGCTGAGTCGCAGAGAGCGCTGAGGAGGAAGGAAAATAAAGGGAGTTCCTCTGCATCCTCGGCGTCTCTGCGGTGGAGAAAGGCATGCTAAGCATACATACATATCGTACTTATGGATAATCACCGCACAAGTCGCGCTTGACAGGCCTAACTAACAATGCTAGACTATAACCAGATAGTCTTTCCAACGCAGTTTCACCCCAAAATCGGAACGCATCGCGCCGTTTCATATCGTTCACCATTGGACAATACCGTATATGACAGAGGGTGAAGGTGAGACACCCTCCTGCTCAGGGTTTCCCCTTTTTCACATAAGCAATCCTAACAGTCTGATCGAGCAAAGGAGGTGAGAGCACAACCCAAGGGATATGTAATAACCACCAGGACCCGTCGGCTGGGAAAGTAGGGGACACGGCAGATGTCTTCAGGCCCTATATACCGGTCGGCGCACCAAAGCGCCCCGTCAATCGTGGCGGTAAGCGCTCACGTGATCCGTTTTGTGGATATCCAAAGGAGGAAAAACCCATGGCAAAAAGGACATTGACACGCAGGGAGTTTCTGCGTCTCTCGGCGACAGCGGCCGCCGGCGTCGTGGTAGCGAGCTGCGCTCAAGCCACGCCACAAGCCAAGGAGACCGCTGCTCCCAAAGCGGAGGAGGCTAAAGCCACCCCTACTCCCCAGCCTCAGCCGGAAGAGGAGATTCACGAGGCTCCACAACTCCACGAGCTCGTGAAACAAGGGAAACTTCCCCCCCTGGAAGAGCGCATCCCCAGCGAGCCTCTGGTCATCGAGCCCTTCGAGACCATTGGCAAGTATGGCGGCACCTGGCACCGCTTCGACACCTCCGCATCCGGCTCCCACGTGGCTATGGCCATGTATAGCTATTCCCTGGTCCACTGGGTCAAGGACGGCCTGGGCAAGCGCGGCGGCCTAGCCAAGAGCTGGGACTTCAATGAGGACAAGACGGAGTGGACCTTCTACTTCCGCAAGGGCACCAAATGGTCCGACGGGGAACCATTTACCGTTGACGACATCCTCTTCTGGTGGAACGATATGGTCCTCAACCTGGACCACCCGGATAGCCCCCCCGATTGGGCCATCGCAGGCGGCAAGACGATGGAGCTGGAGAAGATCGACGATTACACGCTCAAGTTCAAGTTCGCCGCGCCGGCCCCGCTCCTGCCCGACCGCTTGGCCATGTGGCCCAATGGAGTCATCGCCGAGAAGGTGGTCGTCCCCAAGCACTACCTGATCAAGTTCCATCCGGACTACTCGGATGAATATGACGACTTCCAGACGTTCGACGAGAAACTCGACTGGCGCGTCAACCCCGAGTGCCCAGTACTGAACCCGTGGATGCCCGTGAAGTACGAGCCGAGCGCCCGACTGATCCTGGAGCGCAACCCCTACTGCTACGAGGTGGACACGGCCGGGAACCAGCTCCCTTACTGGGACAAGGTAGACGTCACCTACATCGAGGACCTGCAAGTATCCGAGCTGAAGGTCACCGGTGGCGAGCAGGAGTTCTGCGGACGTCCCTGCAAGTATCAGCCCCTCAGCGAGCTGTCCGTCTTCAAGCAGAATGAGGACAAGGGCGGCTACAAGACCTATCTCTGGGATGGCGGCTCTGGCACAGGTGCTGTCTACTATCCCAACTGGAACCACCCCGACCCCGAGAAGCAGAAGGTCTACCGGGATAAGCGGTTCCGCCGGGCTCTATCCCACGCCATCAATCGCCCCAAGATCCAGAAGACGATCTACTATGGCACCGGCTTCCCGACCACTGGGACGCTGAGCCCCAAGGCCATCGAGTACAACCGCACCGAGGAAGGCAAGAAGCTCTTCGAGCAGTGGCGGGACCTGGCTGTCGAGTACGATCCCGACAAGGCCAAGGCATTGCTGGATGAGATGGGTGTGGTCGATCAGGATGGCGATGGCTTCCGCGAGCTGCCCAGCGGCAAGAAGCTGGAGCTGCGCATCGACATGAGCGCGGATGCATCGCGAGAGTACAGCCTGTGCTCCGAGATCATCAAAGAGGACTGGGAAGCAGTCGGCTTGAAGACCATCCTGAACCCAGTGCCCGGCGAACAAATGAGCGTCCTGGAGACCAGCGCCGAGTTCGACATCCGCAACAGCTGGGAGGTCGGCGACGGCCCGAACCATCTGGTGTATCCGCAGTGGTTCGTGCCCATCGGGAACCAGCGCTGGGCGCCGCTGTACGGTGCCT
>JAGHDS010000211.1 GCA_021159845.1 Anaerolineae bacterium | reverse complement strand
GAGTTCCTCTGCGTCCTCGGCGTCTCTGCGGTGAAGAAAGGCATGTTAAGCATACATTTCGCATTTATGGGTAATCACCGCATGTGAGAAATTAACTGCGATCCGTCCCTTGCACATCAAGTCTCACGGAGTTGTGTGCCCTGCAGTCAAACAACCCGACGACTTGTTGCCCCCCCCCGTAGTCCCCCTCCCCTAATTCGCTCCACTGGGGAGGGGGGCCTGGGGGATGAGGGCCATCCGCGGTCACAGCGCTTAGAACTGGATACTTGATATCGAGCGCGTCTTTATGAGGAAGCACCACCGATGGAGCGATTCCCACTTGCGTGTGGGAATATCGCTATCGGATCGATGTGCGGCGAGCATAAGGACATCGAGCGGCTCCAGGAGGTAAGCCTAAGGGAGAAAGCGCATTGACAATAAGTGGTCCTGCCAGAGAGGGCGTGCTCTGTCCCAATCATCCGTTTGCTGGCGGGGTCACGCAAGATCACGATTGAGCGTCGCGAGGAACTCACGGTTATCACGTGTGCGAGCCATTCGCTCCAGCACAGGGATTATGGGGTCCTCACCGGCCTGTCTCAGGGCATCCAACATACGACGCAACGTCCATACCCGGCTGAGCGTCTCCTGGTCCAGCAGCAGCTCCTCGCGACGCGTGCCAGAGCGTTCGATATCGATGGCGGGGAATATCCGTCGCTCAGCTAGCCGCCGGCTCAAGTGAAGCTCCATGTTGCCAGTGCCCTTAAATTCCTCATAGATGACATCATCCATGCGACTGCCCGTATCGACAAGACAGGTCGCGATGATTGTCAGACTGCCGCCCTCCTCAATGTTGCGCGCGGCACCGAAGAAGCGCTTGGGCGGATAGAGCGCTGCTGGATCAATGCCACCGGATAGCGTCCGCCCGCTGGGTGGCTCGACAAGATTGTACGCACGTGCCAGTCGGGTGATCGAGTCTAGCAGGATGACGACGTCGCGCTTGGTCTCCACCAGGCGTTTGGCGCGTTCCAGCGCCATTTCCGCTACCCGGGTGTGGTGTTGCACAGGTTCATCGAAAGTCGAGCTGATAACCTCCGCCTGCACGGATCGATCCATATCCGTGACTTCCTCTGGCCGCTCTCCGATCAGGACCACCATGAGATGGATATCATTATAGTTGGCGGTAATCCCGTTGGCAATGCGTTTGAGGATCGTCGTCTTTCCCGCTTTAGGGGGCGAGACGATAAGGCCGCGCTGTCCTCGGCCGATGGGAGCGATAAGGTCAATCAGCCGGGTGGCCAGGATGTTGGGTTTCGTCTCCAATTTAAGCTGTTGGTTAGGGAAAATGGGGGTCAGGCGTTCGAATACGGGGCGTTGCTTAGCCACCTCCGGATCAAGCCCATTTACAGCCTCGACCTTCAGCAGGCCAAAATACTTTTCGGTATCCTTAGGGGGCCGCACTTGTCCCACAACAAAATCACCAGTACGTAGTCCAAAGCGGCGGATCTGCGATTGGGAGACATAAACGTCCTCCGGCCCAGGTAGCAAATGGTCCGAACGGAGGAACCCAATTCCGTCCGAGACGATCTCCAATACGCCTCCCCCAAAAATATAACCCTGGCGCTCCGCGTTCGCTTGCAACAGGCGCATGATGAGATCGTTCTTCTTCAATCGCGTGTAACCTGTGATCCCCATCTCACGCGCCATCTCTTGCAATTCGTCTAACGTCCGAGTCTCCAGATCTACAATGTTCACTTCCACCCTCTCCAAAGGCTTAATTACGAGAGTACTCGATAACCTCACAGCCTGTAGCCGGAAGGATGCTCCCGATCTATCATCCCACTTTCCAACCCGTCTCTTCCCAATTGGAAGAGGCCAATGAGGCCAATATAGAGTAAGCCGAGTGCCAGTATTCCCGCTGATCCCCGAGCGTCCTCATGTGCAAACGCACACGCGACTACAGGCCAATTCCCTAGAAGCTAGAGCGTGTTATGTACGTCTTCAATGACTGGGCGAGACCGCGATAATGACCTTACTCACAGCATCACGACAACCTGATATATGCAGTCACAAATATTTTGGGAATGAATACCAACTATGAGGGGAGCTCAAGTCTGGCAGAAACAGGAGCGCAGGTGATCTAAGACGGCGACCGAGCGCATCTTAGCTCGCATATGCCAGATACGTGGGACACCATGCGGGGGGCCCGTGGGCAACCCGCTCCCCAAGCGGTGGACTATCTATTTGATATTATAGCACCCTTATGAGGGGCCGTCAAATAATTTTCGGCTTTGATCCATCTTGGCAACGAAGTACCAAAGCGCTACTCTATTACGCAGCTACGCAGCCTGACCACATTATGCCCATACTCTCATTATCGGTTCTCGGTTCAACCCTGGGAAGCTGGGCTGTCCAAAACTTTCCACACTCTCCACGGACGGCTTGACGGCTGCGCTCGACCCATCTACCGCCTCTATATCCCTGTCTGGCATCCTTGCTACCATCCGATAATGATCTCCTGGCGCACGCACATGTGGTCATTGACACCCCTCTGGGGTGGTGGTATAATTTTTTTGGATGTGTAGGATTGGATATTTCCTACATCGTCTCATTGCATTACATCCCTCCATCGCTGACCTCCTTCACTTACTCGTTCTGTTCACGCTGCTCACACGGCACGAAACGCGCATCGCGGGCGAGCTTTCGGAAATTTATCTATCGAGCACAAGTACAACGCGAGACCGTTAGCGCTGCATCGCGTGGTTTCCTTAGTGTTGGTATGGTGAGCTTGTTAGATCAATTGTCTGAATACTTCAGGTGGGTTCATCTTCCCTTGTTCGTATGATACAGTTCTCACTCGGGTAACCCGCTGGCGAGTGGGCACAACTCCTATGTACGGCAGGTGAGAGGTTGGGCACCTTCCGAAGACCCAGTGTGACAAGGAGGTGATGTGAAGATATCCAGCGTATATTGAGCTCGTATGACGTTGTAGAGGTCTCCACGTTGATTTTACCTCAGGAGGTAAAGCGATGAGCAAACGAACGATTACACGCCGAGAGTTTCTGCGCTTGTCTGCGATTGTAACTGCGGGGGCAGTATCTGCTGCGTGTGCGGGAGGTGGCGGAGCCGCGCCGGCGCCAACGAAGGCACCCACCAAAGAGGCCAAGCCAACGCCAACTGCCCCGACCGGCGCTATTAAGGCCGAGGAGGCCACACCAACGCCTGTGCCGGTAAAAGCCAGTAAGTATAACGAGGCCCCAATGTTGGCGGAACTGGTGAAGGCAGGTAAGCTGCCTCCTGTAGACGAGCGGCTACCAGAGGACATTGACGTCGTCGAGCCGCAGGAATCCGTCGGCAAGTACGGTGGCACCTGGCACAACGTGACTTGGGATCCTCAGATCCCTAACATCAAGATGATCCTGTACGATCCACCTATCCGCTGGAAGCCAGACTACACAGGGTATGGCGCCGGCTTGGCCTACAAGTATGAGTGGTCCGAGGACGGCAAGACTGTTACCCTGTACTTCCGTAAGGGCGTCAAATGGTCGGACGGCGAGCCCTTCACGATGGAAGATCTAAAATTCTGGTGGGAGGACCTGGCCACTAATGAAGATTACAAGGTGGTCCAGGTGCCGTGGTGGGGTTGGAAGAGCACGAAAGAGCCTATGGATGTGGAATTCCCCGATGACTACACTATGGTCATGAAGTGGGATACGCCACAATGGATCACCCCCTATATCTTGGCCCAGGGCTTCTGGGAGTGGGAACCCTTAATGAAGCCTAAGCATTACCTCAAGCAGTTCCACCCCAAATACAACCCCGATAGTGACTACGATACGCTGGAACTGAAGGATAAATGGTGGGAGAACCCGGACTATCCCGTTCTCTTCGCCTGGCACACGGTATCCTACACCGCCGGCGAACGGGCGATCCTGGAGCGCAATCCCTTCTACTGGAAGGTAGACACCGAGGGCAATCAGCTTCCGTATATTGACAAGCTGGACATCACCATCGCGAAGGAGAAGGACGTTCGCGTACTTCAGCTATCCCAGGGGAAGTATGACTGCTCGTTCCGCGGCACCGATGACCCGCGCGACATCCCGTTCCTGGCAGAGCAGGCCAAATCCGGCGGCTACCATCTCCAAAAGGGTTGGATGAACGGCGCTGGCGGCTGGCCGTGCTGGCTTATCAATCAAGACTACGTCGATGATGAGGAGATCCGCGAAGTCCTGCGCGACAAGCGATTCCGCAAGGCCATCTCCGTGGCATTGGATCGCAAGCATCTCATCGACGTCGTATGGGATGGCATCGGCACGCCACAGCAGGCTACCATCAGCCCTCAGTCGTGGCACTTCGCAAGTCCCGAAGGCCAGAAGGTCTTCAAGGAGTGGCAACAGGCTGACGCCGAGTATGATCCAGACAAAG
>JAGHDS010000155.1 GCA_021159845.1 Anaerolineae bacterium | reverse complement strand
TGGGAGAAGGAGGGCTGGGGGATGAGGGTCATCCGCGGCCAAAGCACTTGGGTCCAGGCGCCTGTGTTGAGTGTGTCTTCACCCACATCGCTCACCGGATGCTAATAAGATCTGTTGGGAGCGGTGAACAGTCGCCATGAGCGGTGGCACACCGCATAACGATGAAAATGGACGGTCGATGCCGATGAGCATAAGAACGCAGATGACGCTGATGTGCGCAAATCCTCACGGACCATCCCGATTTTGCCCTTTCATCTGCATAGATCGGCTTCTTCTGCGTCATCGGCGTTCACCGACTCTATTTTCGAAGCAGTTACCCGCATTGGCTCGATTGCCAAGATGCGAGTATAGTTATTCCTGGAGCCTGACAAGGATCTGGCCTTCTTGGGTGAGACCGCGCGTGCTTGTCCTCGGCGCGTACCCTTTTCCGCGGTCCAGTGTTATAAAGCCATGGGCACCGCCAAGGCAGGAGGAAGTAGGGCGGTGTACTACCTACGGGGAGGACATGCCAGTGCAAGCGGAGTATCGACGAGTGGTTGTCACTGGCCTGGGAGCTGTGACACCTCTGGGAGGGGATGTCCCTTCCACCTGGACTAATGTAATTGCCGGTCGTTCCGGCGTGGGACGCATTACAGCGTTTGATCCGTCTCCGTATAAAACGCAGATAGCGGCAGAGGTGAAGGACTTTGATCCCGCGCAGTACCTCAATCGCCGCCTGGTACGGCGATTAGATCGGTTTACGCATTTCGCCATAGCAGCTGGTATGGAGGCAGTCTCGGACGCCGCTCTCGATCTATCGGCGGAAGACCCCACGCAGGTAGGGATCATCATCGGGTCGGCGATTGGGGGGGTGCAGACGCTATTGCGTGAATATGAGGTCTTAACGAAGCATGGGCCGCGGCGGTTGAACCCGTTTTTCGTCCCGGCCATGCTGATCGATACAGCGGCGGGACAACTAGCCATTGAGCTGGGAGCGCGCGGCCCGAACATGGGGATCGTGTCGGCCTGTGCGACGGGGAATGGGGCCATTGGGGAAGCTGCTGAGATCGTCCGGCGGGGGGACGCCGAGGTGATCCTCGCCGGCGGTAGTGAGGCAGCGATCCATCCCATCACGGTAGCTGGGCTGGGCGTGATGGGGGCCCTGTCCACTCGCAACGACGAGCCGACGAAAACGCCGCGTCCCTTTGATGCTCAGCGCGATGGCTTCGTCATGGGTGAGGGCGCCGCGATGCTGGTCTTGGAATCGCTGGAACACGCCCAACGACGCGGGGCCCGTATCTATGCGGAGCTCCTCTCCTACGCGGCCACGGCTGATGCTTATCACCTCGCTCAGCCCGCGGAGGGTGGGGCTGGGGCTGTCGAGGCGATGCGGAAGGCGCTGCGGAGGGCGGATTTGCGTCCCCAGGACGTCCAGTATATTAACGCTCATGGGACGGGGACATTGCTGAATGATCGTAGTGAGACGATGGCGATCAAGCAGGTCTTCGGTGAGCACGCGTATCAGCTGGCTGTCTCGTCGACGAAGTCGATGACCGGGCACTTGTTGGGGGCTGCCGGCGCGCTAGAGGCGGTCTTGTGTATTAAAGCGCTTCAGGAGCAAATACTTCCTCCCACGATCAACTACGAGCATCCGGACCCTGAGTGCGATCTGGACTATGTACCCAATCAGGCACGTCCAGCCCCAGATCTCCAGGTTGCCCTCTCCAACGCGTTCGGGCTAGGGGGGCACAACGCCTGTTTGGTGATGCGGCGATGGGGTGGTAGTTGATCGCGATAGGAAGCTATCATCCATTCTCGCGGATGGTCTCGCGCGATAGCTAAAGCCCTAGGATGACCTGCTGAGGTATCGACGCCTAGGTGTGACAGGTTGAGCGCTATCGGGCACGCGTTTGCCCTGGCGCGCATGAGGACGGCGATTTGAATCCGACGATTGGGGAGCGGGCGCTGTGAGACGCTATGCACAGATCATCGGTTGGGGCAGAAGCCTCCCAAACCATATCCTGACGAACGATGACTTAGAACGCATCGTGGACACGAGCGATGAATGGATCCGTACGCGTACAGGGATCCGCCAACGACATATAGCCACAGACCCAAGGGAGACGACGGCTACTCTGGCGATCAAAGCGGCCCAGGAGGCCCTACGAGTGGCCGATGTGCCAGCGAGCAAGGTGGATATGGTCATCGTAAGCACGTCATCGCCGGAGCATATTTTCCCATCAACTGCCTCTTTGGTTCAGGATGGACTGGGTGCTGTTCACGCCGGCGCGTTTGACCTCAGCGCGGCGTGTTCTGGGTTCGTATATGCATTGAGTGTGGCTCATGGGTTGATTGCAGGAGGACTGGCTGAGTACGTGCTGGTGATCGGCTCGGAGACCCTCTCGCGGTTTGTGGATTGGTCGGACCGCAGCACGTGTGTGCTCTTCGGTGATGGGGCTGGCGCTGTCTTGGTCGCTGCCAGCGAGGTGCCTGGGGGAGTGTTGTCGAGCGTCCTTGGCTCTGATGGTTCCGGCGGCGACCTCTTGATCATACCGGCTGGCGGTAGTAAACTTCCCGCCAGCCTGGAGACGGTAGCCTCCGGCCAGCATTACGTGAAGATGGACGGCCGCGGCGTATTCCGCTTCGCGACCCGGATCATGGCGAGCGCGGCCCAGGAGGCCGTCGAGCGCGCCGGGCTCAGCATGGATGATATCGAGCTGCTGATTCCCCATCAGGCAAACCGGCGCATCATCGAGTCCGCTATGAAGCAACTTGGCCTGGCCGAGGACCGTGTCCTGATCGACCTGGACCGATATGGTAACACATCCACAGCATCGATCCCCATCGCTCTGTGTGATGCGATCGAAGAGGGCCGCGTGAAGCAGCACGATCACCTGTTGATGGTGGGCTTTGGCGGTGGGCTGACGTGGGCGGCCGCGGTGGTGGAGTGGAGCGTTCCCTTACCCTTGCCCAGCACTTCCTGGTGGCGTATTGCCCAACACTCTGGTGCCTTCCATATGGCTCAGGTGCGCTCCTTTGGGCGGCGGGCATTACGTCGTCTATACAACGTGACCGTGGGAGAGCAGGAAGACGACAACCAACCCTCCCGGACGGTGTTTGGCAGGGGGCTTCGGAGATTGCGTTCCCGGTTGAGTAGTGGCCGATCTTCCGGGCAGCAGCCGCCGAAGGAGCCCTAGCGAAGCTGGCATATCCCATGCTTTCTCGGGAGGAATCTATACCTTTTATGCAAGAGTATCCAAGCCCGTCTGTTACGGCTGATGTGGTCGTGTGGCTGGTTCGTGAGAACCAGCCGTATATCTTACTGATACGGCGGCGCCATGATCCCTATGGGGGGTACTGGGCGCTCCCGGGCGGCTTCGTTGAAATCACGGAGACCTGCCTGCAAGCGGCTCAGCGGGAGCTGTTTGAGGAAACCGGGGTGATGAATGTCCCCCTGGAGCCGCTACGATGGTTTGATGCTCCCGATCGAGATCCTCGCAAACGGGTGATCACGATGGCTTATCTGGCCCTGTTGAGGCCGCGTGATGCGGAAGTGCTTGTACGGGCAGGGGACGATGCGGCGGATGCTCGCTGGTGGCCTCTGTCGGCACTTCCCCCCCTGGCATTTGACCACGGCCAGATATTGACTGTAGCCCGGGCCCACCTTCGGCGTCGCCTGTTGGGTGAGGATCTGGGTAGTCGGTTGCTCCCAGAGGTGTTCACGGCGCGCGAGTTACGGTGCGCTTTTTCGGCGGCCCTGGGCGAGTCCATACGGGCACGATCCGTGTTGCGGCTCCTGTGTGCTGCTGGTGTTGTCGAGCGTTTGGGGCGCGGCCGGTACCGTTACATCAGCCCGTCGGGGGGCGTGTGGCCGTATTGGTGAGCTCGCCGATGTACGCACGAAGACGTGAGAACGGCACCCCGCCAGCCATGGTCGGGGTGCTTTTGTGTCATTTCCCTCCTCGTCAGGGGCCTCGATTGCTGGACGGTAACCAGAAGGTGGATTCAGGCGCGCGCTTCATCCCGAAGGGATATCCGGTACATCCCCGATGCTTGGGGGGCAAGAGGTGACGAGCGCGGTAGTCACCTGGTGGCTTGGTGAAGGGCTGGTGGCCTATTGGACCTTAACAACAATGGGGGCTTGGTGCCAGAATTCCTCGAGCTGATAGTATGCCCGTTTCTCGGGTGAGAAAATATGCAGCACCACGTCCCCATAGTCCATCAGGATCCATCCGGCATCGGCCGTACCCTCCACGCCGATAGGGTTCTTCCCCATGCGTCCGAGGTTCTCGTCCACAGCCTCCATCACGGCGCGTGATTGGCGGCTGGATTCGGATGAGCAGATCACGAAGTAGTCAGCCAGGATGGAGACCGAGCGCAAGTCGAGTATGACGATATTCTCGGCTTGGTGCTCCTCCACCACGTCCACAATCGTCTGCGCGAGCTCTAGAGATTCCAGCTTGTCACCCCCCTTGGATGAGATAGAATCCAAGCATTGTCGAAAGCATTCTAGCATACCCGCAAAAGGGAAGCAACTGGTAACTGTCTGTGCGCTAAGAGTGTGTCTGAATATTTGACTAAGGAGGGAGTATTCGGGTAGACTCAGGCACTATG
>JAGHDS010000164.1 GCA_021159845.1 Anaerolineae bacterium | reverse complement strand
GTCATCCAGCGCGCGTGCATGTGAAGGTGGATACCGGGATGGGGCGATTAGGGGTACTGCCCAAAGAGGCCCCGGATTTCATCGAGAGTATCGTTCGTTTGCCTGGCCTCGAGATTGAAGGCATTTTCACTCATTTCTCCGGGGCCGACGACGCCGACAAGCATTACACTCGCTGGCAGCTTCAGCGGTTCCACCGCGTGCTGGAGACAATCCGACAGCGCGGTTTACGTATCCCCATCATCCACGCCGCCAACTCGGCCGCCCTGCTCACCGTACCGGAGAGCCGATTCAACATGGTACGTCTGGGAATCGCCATGTACGGGCTGGCCCCTTCCGCCGACACTCCTCTTCCGCCCGGGCTACGCCCCGCGTTGGCATGGAAGACCGTCATCGCCCAGGTGAAGACGCTTCCCCCCGGCAGCTTCGTCAGCTACGGGAACACCTACCAAACGCGAGGATGGGAACGCATCGCGGTCATTCCGGTGGGCTATGCCGATGGTTTTCGTCGGGCGCCGAAGCACTGGGAATATGTGCTGACCCACGGGCAACGCGCTCCCATCGTGGGTCGGGTATGCATGGATCAAACCATGATCAACGTCACTCACATCCCCAACGTGCATCAGAACGACGAGGTTGTGCTCATCGGCCAGCAGGGAGAGGATGTGATCACCGCGGATGAGGTGGCCACCCGGCTAGGGACCATCAACTATGAAGTGATATCCGAGATCCTGGCACGAGTGCCTCGCGTGTCCGTAACAGCGAGCTCAAACGGCCGCCGCCCCGCCCTCTGAGCCGGGCCTGGTTGGAGCGAGACGTTCCTGAGTTCCCCACCAGAATAGGGCCAGCGCGATGATGGCGAGCACAGCGTACACCTGGAACATGGCCGCCGGCCCGATCCAGTCGAACAGGATGCCACCAACCAGTGTGCCGATCACGCCAGAGACACTGAAAAATGTGGCGGAGAACATCCCCTGAGCGGTGGCCTTTAACTCGTCGGGGGCAAGAGCGTCTGCGTAGCCCACGCCCGCGACCCAAAGCGCGCCGAAGGTGACGCCATGTAGTAGGCTGATGGGGACAGCCCACTGAGGCCTGGGCATGATCCCATACAACAACCAGCGCACCCCGTACAAAGCGTAAGCAATGGCCAGCGTCCGCCGGGTACCGATCCGGGCGATCAATGGAGCGGCCAGGAACATGACCGGCACCTCCGTCAACGCGGATACCCCCCACACGATGCCAATAAGCCCCTCGCTGCCGCCGGATTCCTTGATATAGATGTTGAGGAAGCTATGCATTCCACTGTTGGCGATCCCCAACACGATCAGGCTGGCCGAGAAGAGAAGCCAGACTCTCTGTCGGACCAGGCGGGCCACGCCTTTGCGAAGAGGACTGCTCAGCCTGGTGCGTCGATCCGGTAGCCACAAGGCAGCGATCATCACCCCAGCCATGAGGACAATGTAGCCAGGGAATAACCACCGTAGCCCGGCCCGCTCCAGCACACGCCCGAACGCCCAGGAAGTAATGACGAAACCAATAGACCCCCACAGCCGCTGCTGCCCATATCGCTCTCGGCACTCCCCCAACAGCATCAACGTCGTGCTATCCAGCAAAGGCATGATCGGATTGCTGAAGAAAGAGTACGCGACAGTGAGGAGGAGAAGCCAGAGAAATGCCTGCACACAGGAGAGGCCGAACACAGCCATCATGGATCCTGCCGAGGCTACCACCAACAACAGACGCACGAGGCCAAGCCGATCGCTAACCATGCCCCACAGCGGCGCGGCGATCATCGCCACCAGCGGCGAGAGCGATCCGATCAGCCCGATTTGTGTGCCGCTAAGACCGATGCTCCGGTAATATACGTTCAAGTAAGGGAAGATAACCCCCACCGCAGCGAACACGAGGAAGTAGAGAACACGGGCAACCCGGAGGCCCCGCCTGGCAGCGTCCAGGGCTTGCGTGGATGAGGTATTGGTGATGGATGATGAAGGCAAGCGACTCCCCCCGAACTCCCGTTAGGTTTCTGCCCAGCCCCTGGCACGCTCCACGGCCCGCCGCCAGCCGGCATACAGCCGATCTCGCTCCTCCGGCGGCATGGCAGGGCTGAACTCTCGCTCCATCCGCCACTGGGCGGCGATCTCCTCCTGGCCATTCCACACGCCCACAGCCAAACCGGCCAAGTACGCGGCCCCCAGCGCAGTCGTCTCCGTCACCACCGGCCGCTGGACCGGCACTCCGAGAAAGTCAGCCTGAAGTTGACACAGCAGGTTGTTGACCGCGGCGCCACCATCCACACGCAGCGCCCGCAATGGCACCCCGGCGTCGGCCGTCATGGCGTCCACCACGTCTCGCGTCTGGTAGCCGATCGCCTCCAACGTAGCCCGCACGAGATGCGCCCTTGTCGTCCCGCGCGTCAGCCCTACAATGGTGCCACGCGCATACGCGTCCCAATACGGCGCGCCAAGCCCCACAAATGCCGGAACGAAGTAGACGCCACCTGTATCGGGCACCGACCCGGCAAGCTCTTCCGTTTCCGCCGCGCTGGCGATGATTCCCAGCCCATCTCGCAACCACTGCACGGCTGCCCCAGCGATGAAGATGGACCCCTCCAGGGCATATGTCACGCGGTTGTCCAGCCCCCACGCGATGGTCGTCAACAGGCCACGTTGGGATGACACAGCCTGTTCCCCCGTGTTCAGCAATACAAAACACCCCGTGCCATATGTGTTCTTCGCCATGCCCGGAGCGAAACACGCCTGGCCGAAGGTGGCCGCCTGCTGGTCCCCCGCCACGCCCGCGATAGGCACCGCGGCCCCCAGGACATCAGGATCGGTTGTCCCAAACATCCCAGAGCTGGGATACACCTCTGGGAGCATGGCACGGGGGATGCGAAGCTCACGCAATAGATCATCGTCCCAGTCAAGCATGTGAATATTGAAGATCATCGTGCGGCTGGCGTTGGAATAGTCCGTGGCGTGAACCCGCCCACCTGTAAGCCGCCAGATGAGGAACGTGTCGATCGTCCCGAAGGCCAGCTCGCCGCGCTCCGCCCGCTCACGCGCCCCCGGTACGTGATCCAGCAGCCAGGCGATTTTGGTGCCGGAGAAGTACGCGTCCACCACGAGCCCAGTTTTTCGGCGAATGGTCTCCGCCAACCCGCGGGCCCGCAGATCATCGCACATGCCGGCCGTACGGCGGCACTGCCATACGATCGCGTTGTAGATCGGCCGGCCGGTCTCCCTATCCCAGACGACGGTCGTTTCCCGTTGATTCGTAATGCCGATCCCAGCTAGGTCCGAGGCGCTCAGCCTCGCGCGATCGAGCGCCTCTCGTGCCACGTCAACCTGGGTGGACCAGATCGCCTCGGGGTCGTGTTCCACCCAACCCGGCTGCGGATAGATCTGCGGAAACTCGCGCTGAGCGACGGAGACGATCCGGCCACCCTCGCCGAAGACGATGGCCCGAGAAGAGGTTGTCCCCTGGTCTAGCGCCATAAGGTAACGCGGCATAGCATCCTCCTGTCACCACACTGCCTCGGAGGTGAAAGATCACCTCCGAGGCAGTCAGTCCACATTCACCAGCGCCATCGAAGGGCATCCAGCGCTGAACGCTATTTTACCACGATGGGCATATAGGCATACCAGTAGGCATGAGGACGCACGCGCACGGAGAAGATGTCCGGCGCCGTATCCGGCTGGCGACCGTCAACCCAGACGATGACTGCACCGCCATGAGCGTCCACGGCTACGTCGGGATGTTCCTGCTCGGCCGGGGTGTCCTGTGGATCATCATTGATGCGTGTGTCCCCCACCCACGCGTGTAGTTTCGGCCAATAAGTGGCCATGAAGATGTCGGGGTCGGGATCAGAGTCCGTCGAGTTGCGATCATCAGCCCACACCACGCGAGCTGTCCCATCCGGGGATACCGCTAAAGCGGGATCTCTCTGTGCATTACCCGCAGGATCATGGTTCACGCGTTGGTCCGTCCCCCAGGCACTCGCGCCATCAGGCATCAGCGCCGCGTAGATGTCCGGATCATCTGCCCCGTTGCGGAAATCCTGCCACACCGCATACAGAGTGCCATTGGCGTCCACTCCGATATCGGGATGCTGAGGAGCGCGGACACCGGCGGGTTGTGGGTCATTCACCCGCAGGAATCCCTGCCACACCCCAATGCCCGGGTTTAATATCGCCCAATAGATGCCCGGATGGGATGGATCACGACTCTCCCAGACCAGGTGGACGTTGTCCCACCGATCCACCGTCAGGGCTGGGTTCACCTGGTTCTTCGCCCCGACAGGACCTACGAGCTGACTGGCACTCCAAGTCCCGCTGACCGGCCGCCTCGCCCAGCGCAGCACGCTGCGGCCAACCCCCGCGCTCCAATCCTCCCAGACGGCATACGCTATGCCGTGGCTGTCCACTACCACCGCCGGATGAACCTGGGGAGCAGAGCCCGACTCGTCATTCACTTTCTGAACAGGGCTCCATCCTCCAGGCGGCGGGAGCAGCTCGCTGGCATAGATGTCCATGTTCCCGTCGCGATTGTCAGCCCACACCGCGATCACATAATCGCGCCCGAAAACCGCTATTCGCGGGTCAATCACCTGAGCCGTCGCGGGAGCGTCGTCCACTCGCAGGGCGGGACGCCACCTCAACGACCAGGGATCGATGGAGCTGTAGAAGAGCTGCGCATTGCCGGAGCGAGTATCCATCCATACGGCAAAGGCACGCCCCCTGTTGTCAAGAGCGACGGATGGGCTGTATTGAGCAGCATTCCCTGTATCCTGGTTCACCCGGATATTGCCAGATCGGGACGGCAGCTGAGGGGCTCCCTCGGTCGGCGTCGGAGTGGCCGTTGGAGAGGGGATCGTTTTGGGTGTCGATGTCCTGGCCGGTGTCGGCGTCGTCGTCGCCTGTTGGGGAGGAGTGGGTGTAGGTGTGGGTGTCAG
>JAGHDS010000009.1 GCA_021159845.1 Anaerolineae bacterium | reverse complement strand
CGATAAGGCAACCCCAGACGGGCAAACTCTTCCTTCAGAAGCCGGTACTGATGGACAGGATGGGGGATGGGCCAGTCCACGACGGCGATCATCCAAACCTCTTTCGCCCTCGCGATGGATCGCCGAGCGAAATTCGCCCAGCCGTGGAAGATGGCGGCCCCTCCCAGGTAAGACGCGACCCAGCGGTCGAACCATTCCCCCTGGACGTACTCCAGCATCCGGTAACGGTCGTAGATCGCCAGGCGCCGGAGGACGCGATGCGGCAAGCCCATCTGGCGTATCAGGCTCGCGGGGATCTCCGTGGGCACAGCGCTGCTGCAGAGCAGCCGTCGGAGCATCCCCTGACGATAGACTTCCACAACAGCGTGATGAGCTATGTTCCCAATCCCGCCCCCGGCGAAGCGCACGCCGATGGAATAGATCACCTTAGACATCATGCCTCTCCCACGCCCAGGGTGCGCACCATCTCGTCCAGGCAGCGCCGGGAGCTATCCCCATCGACGTACCGGTGGAAGATCGCGCTCACTCGTTTACGCCTCTCTGCGTCGGGGTCCTCCCCGCGCAACACCTGTTCCAGCCGCCGGAGGAGCGCGTCGAAGCTCTCCATGACCTCGCCGGGCAGGAGTTCACGGTAGCCCTCCACCAGGCCATAAGCCCGATCGTACCCTTCCAAGTCAGGATGAGCAATGATGATGGGGCGATCGAGCAAGATGTAATCGTAGGCAATGGAGGAGATATCCGTGACGAGGACATCCGCCAACGCCAGCGCCTGTTGCACGTCTCTATCGCCGAAAATTTCGTCGTAGCGCCTCACCCGGCCGTGGGACTCCAGCGAGGCGAGGAGATGCCGCATGTGCCAGTGCAGCTTCACGACGAACAGGGCATCATAACGCTCCAACAGCTCGTTCAGGGCGCCGATATCGAAGTCGTCGAAAGGCCAGGGGGTGCGCACAGCCTCGCGCCGGGGATCCCATGTCGGTGCGTAAAGGATCAAGCTGCGGGCATCGCCCAACCGGGAGCGAAGCTCCGCCTGCAGCGCCCGGTGCGCGTCTGCCCGGAACAGGATGTCGTTGCGAGGGTAACCGGTGATCGCCATCCGCTCCCGCGGGACCGCGAGGATACGGGAGAAATGCTCCGCCATGAATTCGGAGGTGGTGAAGAACAGGGTATAGCGGGCGGTGTCACGCTGGATCTTCCGTCTATCGCGGGGCCGGGCGCGTTTATCCCCCAGAGCGATTCGCTTCAGCCCCACTCCGTGCCACAACTGAAAGACCATCTTCCCACGGGGATGGACATGAGGGAAGAGAGTGTACAGGTGGTTATCCACAACCCACGCCTCGGCGCGTAGGAGCGTCCACACTCCCCGAGGAGAGTACCGCCAGGGGCCGTTCGCCGGCACCGGCTTTCGATACGGATGCACCCAGATCGGATGCAGTCGCCCATCGCGCAACGCCGCCTCGTAGAGATAACGAGGGTTCCCGCCGTAGTTGGAGCCAGTTCCACAGGAGAAGACCACCACACCGCGCTTCCGGGGAACGCCCCATGAGAGAAGCCAGGTGAGGAGATAAACCACTTTGAACAACACTAACTGTGCGAGCCGAAAGAGCCGTCTGCGACGCCGTACCATTCACCCTCCAAGCCCCTGGATCGATACGCGAAACCACCTACTTACCCTCCCGGGGCAAACGCCTCCACCGCCTCCGCGATATCACACACCAGATCGAGGAGGAACCGAAGCTCCACGAGATTCGTCACCGCCCCCCTCCATCGCAGGGACAGGAAGGGCGGCCGGAGCTCTATCCTCGCTAGAGGAGCGACCACCTTCACCCTCTCCGCCAAGTCGAGACGCCCCATCAGGTACGAGACAAGCTCCGGCGGCTTGCTCTTCCGCTTGCCGTCCTGGAGCAAAAGGTACGTCGTGCTGGGAACGTTCGCCCTCGCGGATATGGATGTGATCTCGGAAGTTCTGAGACTCGAGGACGAATTGCCAATGAACCCACCGGATCTAGAGAGATACCCTCCCCCACTTGCTCCGGAGATGGTTCTCACGACTTCCAAACACACAAATACGCCTCTCCCCCTGAACACGCCCAACAAGCGAGGGATTTGGTGGGCTTTATCGAAATCGTAAGCAAGGTGCAGATGCTCCGCCGCGTTTTCCAGTGCTTTCCTCTTCCCTGAAAGGCGCCTCATCCCCCAAACGAACCCGTAGGACACCACCACGAAAAAGGAAATCGCAAGGAAAACGAGATGGTGCGTCACGATCTCGAGCACAGCGCCGGCGACGAGGATGGCGAACCCCAAGACCACGAGCATGGCAAACCTGACATCCTGAGAGATTCTTTCGTCAGCGCTGTAGCTCAGCATCCTGCTGCTGGCGTATTTCTCCACCAGGCGGTAGAAACGCCGCCGGTAAAGGAAAGGCGGGAGGATCAACAGGGAGATCAACCCCACCACGCTGACGGAAATCCCGCTCAACACCAGCTTTGGTGGTTTGTCCTCCACGGCGAGGACGAAAAACACTATGAAGTTGAGCACGAACAGCGCCCTGAGCAACTGCTCTATGCGTTCCATCTCGTCCGTACCCACCCAGGCTCTCAGCGACCTTCCTCGACCTCATCGGCTATGGTGCTGACGGTGGCAAAGACGACACGCCCCTCATCCTTTTTCTCCTCCAGGTAAGACAGGAAGCGATCCAGGGCGTTCAGAGCATCGTCGGAGGGAGGAGCCGTGGCATCGCTCCTCGGCGTGTATTCGGCGATGTGAGAGACGAACCCCCAGGCCGCGGGCCGGGTGGGACGGTTCTGAGCCATGTACTCCAGGGCCCCGTCCAGATAGTCCTTCAAGACCGCGAAATTGTCGTCGGTCAGCACAGGCACGACGCGACCACCGGGGCCGGTCATCCAGTCCGCGCTCACGTGATCCACCAGCAAGAAATCGCTGCCGGGATCGT
>JAGHDS010000296.1 GCA_021159845.1 Anaerolineae bacterium | reverse complement strand
TTGGCTGTGCTGCACCGCCGCCTATTTTCATTCTTATCGGCGTGCAAGCCGCTCATGGCATCTGCTGTTCCGTAAATAGAATAGGTGAACGCTGATGACGCGGAAGAATGCGGATGATGCTGATGTACGCAGATCCTCACGGACCATCCCGATTTTGCCCTTTCATCTGCATAGACCGGCTTTTTCTGCGTCATCAGCTTCTATTCAGCAGTTACCCGGAAATCGCATAAGTGGATACGGGGTTTTCGCACTCCAAAGGGGATTCTGAGTAGAGCGAAGAATGACATATCAAACGTGACATCGTCGAGGTAGTCATCCGCGCTTTTCATATGCTTCGCTAACGCAATTCATAGTCCGTTCTTATGTTTTTCGCCTAGGATAAGTGGCGACATGGATAGATACGTGAGAAATGATTTGTGAGGATTAGATTACGACGCAGGAGGAGGCGTTATGCGTTTTGACCGGTTTACCCAGAAGGCCCAAGAGGCTGTGCTGGAGGCCCAGAATCTGGCCCAGGAGTATGGGCATCCGCAGATCGAGCCGGAGCACCTGCTGAAAGCGTTGATCGAACAGGAGGGGGGAGTTGTACCCGCCGTGCTGAACCGGATCGGCGCGGATTCGAGCCTGATCTTACAGGACGTGGAGCGAGCGCTGGCATCCAAGCCGCGCGCGAGCGGGACCAGCGTGCAGATCGGCATGAGCCGTGAGCTCGCCGATATATTGGAGGAGGCGGAGGACATTGCCCAGAACATGCGGGACGAGTACACGTCCACGGAGCATCTTTTGATGGCGATGGCCCAGCCGAAGGCTGGTGCTGTGCGTGAGCTGTTAGCGCGACATGGCATCGATTACAATGCCATCATGCAGGCGCTGGCCAGCGTGCGCGGCTCGCAGCGGGTAACCAGCCCTAACCCCGAGGCGCAGTATGAGGCGCTGGCCAAGTATGGTCGCGATCTGACGGATGAGGCCCGCAAGGGCAAGTTGGATCCGGTCATCGGCCGGGATGAGGAGATCCGGCGCGTCATTCAGATCTTGAGCCGTCGAACCAAGAACAACCCGGTGCTCATTGGCGAGCCTGGCGTGGGTAAAACGGCCATCGTCGAGGGCCTGGCGCAACGGATCGTCCGGGGTGATGTGCCAACGACACTGCGGGATAAGCGCCTCGTTCAGTTGGACCTGGGCGCGCTGGTGGCTGGCGCCAAGTACCGTGGTGAGTTTGAGGAGCGGCTCAAGGCGGTGCTCAAGGAGATCCAGAGCGCCGAGGGCCAGATCATCCTGTTCATCGATGAGATGCACACGCTGGTGGGGGCTGGCGCGGCCGAGGGTGCTATGGATGCCAGCAACATGCTGAAGCCCCTGTTGGCTCGCGGCGAGCTGCACGCCATTGGCGCCACGACGCTGGACGAGTATCGCAAGTACATCGAGAAGGACGCTGCTCTGGAGCGTCGCTTCCAGCCGGTGTACGTTGATGAGCCCAGCGTGGAGGACACGATCAGCATCCTGCGTGGCTTGAAGGAGCGGTACGAGGTGCATCACGGTGTGCACATTACCGATAGCGCCGTGATCGCGGCCGCGACGCTTTCGCATCGATACATCACCGATCGGTTCTTGCCGGATAAAGCTATTGACCTGATCGACGAGGCGGCAGCCGCGTTGCGCATGCAGATCGACTCCAAGCCAGCCGAGCTGGACGAGATCGACCGGGAGATCATGCAGTTGGAGATCGAACGGGAGGCGCTGCGGCAGGAGAAGGATGAGGCCAGCAAGGAGAGGCTCCAGCGCATCGAGCAGGAGCTGGCCGAGCTGCGGGAGAAGAGCGCCGAGCTGACGGCCCGCTGGCAGGCGGAGAAAGAGGCGATCCAGAAGGTCCAGGACATCAAGGGGCAAATTGACCAGGTTCGCGTGGAGATCGAGCAGGCGGAGCGGGCTTATGATCTACAGCGGGCGGCGGAGCTGCGGTACGGCCGGCTGCGCGAGCTGGAGCAGGAGCTGGCTCAGGCGGAAGCGCGGCTGCGCGAGCTGCAGAAGGACGGAGCGCTCCTGAAAGAAGAAGTGGACGCCGAGGACATCGCGGCCATCGTCTCCAAGTGGACTGGCATCCCGGTGTCGAAGCTCCTGGAGGGCGAGCGCGAGAAGCTGCTGCATATGGAGGAACGCCTGCACCAGCGCGTGGTGGGCCAGGACGAGGCCATTCGCGCCGTGTCCGCGGCCGTGCGGCGAGCGCGCGCGGGCCTGCAGGATCCCAATCGCCCCATCGGCTCCTTCATCTTCCTGGGGCCGACGGGTGTAGGTAAGACGGAGCTGGCTCGCGCGTTGGCCGAGTTCTTGTTTGATGACGAACGCAACATGGTGCGCATCGACATGAGCGAGTACCAGGAGCGGCACACCGTCGCCCGGCTGATCGGTGCCCCGCCCGGATACGTGGGCTACGAAGAGGGCGGCCAGTTGACGGAGGCGGTGCGGCGGCGTCCATACAGCGTGGTGCTCTTCGATGAGATCGAGAAGGCGCACCCGGAAGTATTCAATGTGCTCTTGCAGGTGCTGGATGACGGCCGGCTGACCGATGGTCATGGACGCACCGTGGACTTCCGCAACACCGTCATCATCATGACCAGCAATATCGGCAGCCAGTACATCTCGGAACTGGTCCATGATGAGCAGGCGATGCGGGCGCAGGTGATGGGCGTCTTGCGGCAGCACTTCCGGCCGGAGTTCCTGAACCGCGTGGACGAGATCGTCATCTTCCATCCGCTGCAGCGCGAGGACCTGAAGGAGATCATCGAGATCCAGTTGCGGCGGCTGCGGGAGCTGTTGGCCGAGCGGAAGATCACGATCGAGCTGACCGACGCCGCCAAGGAGCTCATCATCGACGAGGGTTACGATCCGGTGTACGGTGCCCGACCGTTGAAGCGGGTGTTGCAACGGCGCATCCAGGACTCGCTGGCCCTGAAGATCCTGCAGGGCGAGGTCCGGGACGGCGACCACGTCGTAGTGGATCGCAGCGGCGACGAACTCGTCTTCAATGTGGTCGTGCCGGAACTGGACGAGGAGGTCTGGGGACAGGCGGTGTAAGACCTTGAGCCTTCTGTCTCGAGAGAGAAGCCTGGGTTTGTTAGAACCCGGGCTTTCTTTTATTTTGGGCTTTTGACAAACTGGGCTGAGAGTGGAAGAGACATGGGGCGAAACCTTGGCCAACGGTCGCTAGGTGCGGGTTCACCTCAAGGCCTGGTATGAAATGCGGATGCGAGGCCGGCGGGCCTATCCCATGTATCGCTGCCCCTTTACCCTGATCTGCGTCACCATCACCACCCTGGACGGACGCCCTCTCTACCCCCGTCCCCTGTGGCTGGCCTTCTTCGGCCCCAAGCGTCAGGGGTGGACCCCCAAACTCATCTATGAGGCCTATCGCCAGCGCTTCGACCAGGAACACATGCAGCGCTTCCTGACCCAACACCTGCTGACCGTCGCCTACCAGACGCCCGTTACCGGTCATGAGGAACGCTGGTGGCGTATCGTCACCCTGGCCTACTACCAACTCTGGCTGGCACGCCCACTGGCCCAAGCCCGATGGCGCCCCTGGGAAAAACATCTGGCTAGAAAGCAGGCCGCACGGGCCCTGTCCCCCACGCATGTACAACGAGACTTCCAGCGCATTTTGTGGCGGATTGGCACACCTGCCCGCCGCCTCAAACCCCGAGGAAAACCCAGAGGACGGGCCCCAGGGCAGTGCCTCAAACGGCGATCCCGCCACAATATTGTCCGTAAAGGCCGCAAAAAGGCCGCTTAGCATCCTTTTCGGCTCGGTTGTAAAGTCCAACGCACCTTTCCCAAAGCCCAGCCGCGCGCTGGGATAGGATCACTTTGTCCAAAATCCAGGTCTCAATAGGCGACTGGAATATCTGCGATACAGGCTGCGGGCTGGCCCGCAAATCTCGAAGTGTAGTTGTCAGGACAGCCATCAACGCGGCCAGGGCCAATAGCTCCAACAGACTCCCGAAAAGTTGCAATGCGTTTCATGACTTGACCTCCTTGCGTCAAATGACGCTCGGTAAATACGGTTCGTTCCGCTTGTGCAATGGTGGCCTAACATGCGCTTGAGCCACGCCGCGATAGCAGCGTCGGCTCCAAGCGCATGTTAGGCAGCTTGATACGCTAAAACCTGTGACCCTCGAAGTTGTCAGCCGAAAGTTGAGCTAAAGCTCTTTCTCCATAAAGACGTCAAAACCCCAAGGTCTCTCCACCTCGTCGGCTAGAGCATATCCCAACTTCTTGTAGAAACTCACCGCCCAGTCGGCCTGCCCTACCGTAAGAAGTCTTAACCGTTTGAGTCCTATCTCTTTGGCTTTCTGCTCCACATACCTGACCAAAGCGGTTCCAATCCCTCTCCTTTGGTACTCGGGAAGTATGTAAACCCAGTGTATCCTCCCCCTTTCCTCTCCCTCAACTTCCAAAGCTGCCACACCAACGCTCCTGCCTTCGCTCTTGTAGACGTAAAACGACATCCTCTCAAAATCCCGCAGGAGCTCTGTAAGGGACAGCACGGGTTCCCTGAAATACTCTTTCGGAATGACCTTCTTGTATGCTTCTCGATTACTGATGTTTATTACCAAGAGTATCTCTTGAGCGTCACTCAGGTATGCTTTCTCAATCATCTAGCCCTATTTGCTTTGCGCTTTCCCTGCAGATTCGTGCTTTACGGGTGGCAAGGCTGCCTAATTTCTGCGATATGCATCACAGTCTCCGCACCAAGTTCTGTGTCGGACGCTGGGGGTAGCGTTGGGTGTAGCGCACCCCCGCCATGGTCGCCGGGCTCACCGATCACCCTTGGGGTTATCGGGAACTCCTCTCTTGCAAGGTGCCGCCGCCTCGTTGGCGGCCGCCCAAACGACGAGGGTGCCGCTCTAGGGAAGTGATTCAGCTCATACAACAGTGGTATTAGCCCTCCACGGTTAAGGGGAAACCTACCCTAAGGTGAAGGAATTGAGTATGATCAGTACCAGCACAGCGAAATAGACGAGCGTCCATCTTCCTGGCAAAGTGGGGTATGCCCCTCCCTAATAAAAAGGCGAACAGCTTAGCTGTTCGCCTTTATAATTCCCGGTCGTGCACCCCCTGTCGAGCCACGGACACCGGCTTACCGGACCAGCCAGCTCAGGCCAGGCGCCCCTGCGGCACCCAGAGGTGACCGCTTACCGTTGCTTCCTTCCGGACCTGGCGGGGTTCGCGGGCCCCTGCCGCGCAGGACCCAGCCATCAACACCGCTTAGCCCGGCAGTCCCGGCGTACGCCAGCCCTCGAGGGGGGATTCGACCCCGCTATAGCGGATTGCGGGTACAGGGCACCGCTAGCTCCCCGTCTAGCACGACCGGAGCTATAGTAACTGAAAGTTATGTCTTTGTCAAACGAGGCTCCCCATCCACCGACGGCCCAGGCTCCAACACTCATCTACCGGGATATAACGGAACCGAAGATATCTCTTCCCGCCGATGATCCCAACCATTTAAGATGGGGAGCCTCCAGCTCTCCGCTCCGGAGGCATTCATACGCTAGGAGCTTCCCCCAGCATGGTACAGCCGGTCAAGGCCGGCGGCTCTTTCCGCCGCATGGATCAGGTCGTTGACATTGTCATGCAGAGGATGCTGGCGGTCGAAGTAATCCAGGAGCTCGGTTGCCTCTTCAATGATCTGGCGAGCCCTCTCCGGCGTCGGGTTCCCCCGGATCTCCTCCCATAAGGCGATTCGCTTGGCGTGGGCTTCCTCATCCGTCATCTTGGGCTTCGTAGCCTCAGCCGCATCTACGTGAGTTCGGCCACGTCGAAGCAGTTTGTCCAGGATCGACATAGGGCACCTCCCCCTTCCAGGGAACCTGGGCCATCCCTCTATGTTAAGTATACCACAAAAACTAGATTTTCGAGTGGCAAATACATGTGTGTTGCGATAATATTTCGCAACCCGCAAGGGAGGTCCCTAACTCGCCGTCAGGATGAAGCATCCATCCGTTCGTCTCCCTCCGCATCGCTTGGGGCCATTGGCAGAAGGATGTGGAATGTGCTTCCCAACCCAGGCCCGGGACTATCCACCCAGACGTGCCCGCCCATCCGATGGACCGCCCGGCGAACAATCGCCAATCCCAGCCCTGTGCCGGATGCCTCATCCTTGTGAAACCGGCTGAACATATCGAACACACGCTCGGTTTGCTCAGGTGCCAGTCCAAGCCCGTTATCCCGCACCCAGATATGCACCATCTCGCCCTCGCGCTGCCCCCCAATCACAATGTGGGGAGCTGTGTTATCCCGTCCGATATACTTAATGGCGTTTCCGATTAAATTGGCAAAGACCTGCTCAACCCACGTCTCATGTCCCAACACGCCGGGGAGATCCGATGCAATATCGATTTGCACATGGCGTTCAGCAATTCTATCAGCGAAACGCGCTAGAGCCATCCGGATGGCCTCGTTCACGTCCACAC
>JAGHDS010000431.1 GCA_021159845.1 Anaerolineae bacterium | reverse complement strand
GGAGTCGACGTTGCGCCAGGGGCCCGTGCGTGAGTCGCATGAGCAGCGCGCTGATGGTCTCGCAGCGGCGCAGAAGGCTGGTGATCATCCGGCTGAGCTCCGTCTCGTCGGGACGCATGGGAGGGTTGAACGCGATGACGTGATAGCGCCCGGTGACGGCTGAGAACAGGTCGGAGTGGAAGAAGCGGATGGAGACGTTGTTCGCCTCCGCGTTCCGGCGGGCCAGCTCCAATGCGCGAGGGCTGACATCGACTGCATCCACTTCCCAGCCGTGTAGCGCCAGCCAGATAGCTACGTAGCCGGTGCCTGTGCCCATATCCAACGCTCGGCCGGGGTCTCCTCGCCCGGCTACCTCTGCCAGGCGCTGGGTGTCCTCCCGCACGCCGCATACGCCCAACCGCTCCACCACCCGTACCGTGGTGCTCATGATGGCTCCTCCCCACCCTCATCCGCTTCCCGGAGTCGGCGCGTGAGCTCGTCCACATCGTGACGGAGTAGGGCGACCTCCTGGGCCAGTAGTTTGATCTGCTCGTGGTAGCGGGAGATGTTCAGTGAGAATTGGAAGAGGATGAGGAGCAGCCCGATCACGGCTAGCAGCAGGAGCAGCCCCGGCGGGTAGTCGAACCCCAGCGCGTACGCTAGCCGGTCGAGCCAGTCGATGACGAGCGGCGATACCACCAGCCCGCTTGCTGCCACAAGCCACAGCAGCGCGAAGCGCTCCTGTAATTTGCGGGTGCGCACCAGGTTGATGACCACGCCCAGGACGAATAATCCCACGACGACCAGGAAGACACGGGTTCGTAATGCCATCACACCACCTCTCGTGCCGCGGTTGGTGTTTTCTGCTCCTCCGCCATGAATTTCGAGGCGGGCGGCCGGGCCCCTACATACTCCGCGGTGGTTACCAGTTGGTAGGCCTCGCTCAGGTGTCGCAGGATGGCCTCGTACAGTGCGTGCTTCCGCTGCCACGGGATCTGGAGGAAACGGAAGGAGGCCAGCCGTGGGTCCCGCACCGGGTCGAGCAGCTCGGCCGGGTGGATCAGGTAGTTGATGCCGATACCGCGTCGTATGGCGAGCCGGAACCCCAGGTTGAAGAGCCACCAGCCGAAGGTGATGGCGAACGTGCCATGAAAGGGAATGCGCAGCCACGGCATCGTCGTTACCGGTACCTCCCAGATGCGCGCGTCCCCGCGCTGTGTGGGGTCGCTCAAATCAGGATGGTATGGCGTGAGCGGTGCCCGGCCGTAGGCGGCCGCTCCATAGTGCGATTTGTCCACGTGGCCGCCGGAGAGCAGCCGTTGTCCCCAACGCATCAACGGCGCCCACGGCGTCGGCAATAGAGACGAATCGTACAGGTACCCGGCGCGCTCCAGGAGTTTCAGCAGGGTAGGGCTAAGGGAATAGCCGGGCGCTCGGAAGCCATAGACCGGGCGGCCGTATATCCGTGCGATCCGGGCGTCGGATTCCACCACCTCCGCCTTCAGCGCGCGGCCGCGCAGTCGGGCAAAGCCCATCGGATGCGAATAGGAGTGATTGGCCAGCTCATGACCTCGTCGCACGATCTCCTGGGCGACATCCCGTCGTAACGGGTGTTCCAGATCGCGCCCGCATACGAAAAAAGTCGCGCGGATCTCGTACTGTTCCAATAGATCCAGCAGGCGGGGGACGCCGATAGTGTAGACGATGGAGGAGGCCACCTGTTCCCCGGGTAACCCCAGGCTCTCGTAGTACACCCAGAGCTCATCGACATCAACCTGGATTGTGCCCATCGGATGGGGGGACACGTTGCTGGGTGAGGCCATCGCTTATCCTTCCAGGATCACCGGGTTGGCTCCCATCAGCAAGGCCACCCCGTTCTCTACCAGGTTCCGGAACTCAGTCCAGGTTCGCACCCCCGTCGCCCGCCGCCAGATGTAGCGTGGATCCAGGTAGAATGAGCGGATGGCCCGATTGCGGTAGTGCCATAGCTCGTCCTTGGTGAGCTTCTCCGTCTCCACCACCGGGAACGCTCGGCCGCTGTCGAAGGTCTGCACATCCGGGCGGTAGTACCCCTTCTCGATCGCCATGCGGCGAAGATCCGTGCCCACTTGCGGGATGACCACGTTGAAGGAGGCGTAGTCGCATCGAAGCGATTTAGCGTATTGCACCGTTCGCATGATAGACTCGCGGGTTTCCCCCGGCAGGCCAAGGATGAAATGCGCCAGCGTGCGAATGCCTACCTCTCGACAAAGCTCGAACGTCTGGCGGGTCTGGTCTTGTGTGATCTTCTTCCGATACTGTTTGAGCAGCTCCTCGTCGGCCGACTCGACGCCGAATTGGATGGTATGACATCCGGCCCGCTTCATAGCTTCCAGTAGCTCCCGGTCCACCGTGTCCACGCGGCAGGATGCGATCCACGAGAAGTCGAACTTGTTGCGTACCATCTCATCGCACATCTGGATGGTCAGATCCTTGCGCACACCGAAGGTGAAGTCCTTGAAGAACAGCTCCCTGACGCCGATGGATGCCAGATGCTCGAATTCGGCCATGACGTTGTCCAGGGGCCGGTAGCGATACCGTAGCGGGCTGGCCACGCAAAATGCGCATGAGTAAGGACAGCCGTCTGAGACCATGACGCTCGTCAGAGGGCGGTGTCGGCCGTGGGGCAACCGGTAACGGGAGAGGTCGAACAGTTCGTGACGTGGCACCGGCACTGTGAAGGTCGGCCCCTCCTCCTGGCGCCGGCCCGGCACTATCTTGCCATTGCGGCTGTACGTCAGGTTGGGCAGCTCCGTCTCCCCGTCGCCGGCTCCCTCGATGAAGTCGATGACGTCATCTCCGGCCGTGAAATCCAGGATGACGGCGTCCAGGTGTGGGTAGGCTTTCAGATAGGACTCGCTCTCATACAGAAGGTTGCCGCCGATGCCCAGGATCAGCGCGTCCGTGCGCTCCTTGATCTGCCGGGTGAACTCCATGTCCGCGGGCCACGAGGTGATGCCGGTGAGGAAGATGACCACATCGGGATGCCACTCTGTGATTTCCTCTAGACAGCGGTTGTGGGGGATGTGGTTAATGATCGCGTCGATGACCCGGACTTCATAATGTTGAGCCAGGAACCCGCTCAACATGATCAGGTCGATGGGGGGCCAGTAGTAGGATG
>JAGHDS010000236.1 GCA_021159845.1 Anaerolineae bacterium | reverse complement strand
CCCGCGCGTACACCTGCTCCGGTGTCAGGTCGTCCGTAGCCAGATAGAGATCACAGTGGGCCCGGGCATGAGCCAGACGCCGCTGTTGCTCAGCCAGTAGCTCCGGGGACCAGTCGGGCCGGGGCCTCCGCCGCTTCAACGTATCGAGCCGCGCATCCAGAAAGATAAGCACATCGGGCGGGTTAACGCGTTGCCACATATCGGGAACATACGAATGCTCTTGCAGGCAATGATGCGCGTCGTACCCCGCCGCCCGCAGCCGGCCAACCAACGTCGTCTTACCCGCAGCACACGGCCCAACGACCTTGATGTACACGATTCGCCTTATCTGCGATTGCTTTTCAATGCAGGTGGTAGCGGGAAACACACGTCCAGCCGTCGGGCACCATCCGCCGCCCCATCCTCAACCGCGCACACGACCAGCACGCTGATGTCATCGCGAGGACGGCCCTCGTCCAATGCCACCGCTTCCGCCAAAATGGCATCGGCCAGGGCACGCGCATCGCATGGGTCCTCCCGGCAGAGGCGTTCCACCAGCCCCAACACATCGAACCGACGACGGGAGCGCGCCCCGGCCGACCACACGCCGTCTGTCGCCATTACGATCGTCGTCGGAGCTTCGATGGGGAGCTCCGATATGACGGGGCGCACGCGAGCCCGTACGCCGATGGGTTCACTGGGAGCATCAAGCAAACGGCTACCCTGCCCATTGACGACCACAACCGGACAATCACTATTCCGGGAGATCACAAACGTCCTGGTAACAAGGTCGATCGAAAGAATGGACAACGAGGCCAACACCTGGGCATGTCGCATGGTGCGCAGGTAGTCATGAGTCGCCCGAGCTACGGCGCCATCTCGCACCCCCTCCGCCAGCAGGGAGATGGCCTTGCGCGCTGCGATGTTGCTAATCGCCTTGGCGCTGCGCCCACTACGTTGGCCATCCGCTAAGACAAAGGAGAGCCCACCGTGCGGGCGCTCGATCATCTCCAACGTATCCCCGCTCTCACTGACAGCGTATTTGGGCACCTTCGCTGCCGCCGCCTTAATCTCCATCACTACGTTTCTCTGTCGGATTCCTGCTTGGACTGCCTCTGTCGATACAGACGCCGTGCCAACGCCAACGCCTCCTCCCGGCTTCGCACTTCACCCACTGCTTGAGCCTCGCGCACCGCCTCCAGGAGACGCCCGAGCTCCGGGCCAGGGGCCATGCCCAGCCGCTCCATCAGGAGACGCCCATCCAGGAGAGGAACTGGTCGCACGCTCTCGGTCGGGCGATCAAACCAGTCCGTGAGGAGCGATACCGTCTGATCCACCTGCGCCCGCCAATCTTCCAGACTCAGATCGGGGCCGAAGGTCGCGCGGGAATCGGCTAAAGCGAAGAGCAGCAGATCCACTCCGGCATCCTCCATGTCCCGAAAGAAGCGATACACCGCCCGTCCGGACGGCTGTGTCCCCGGCCGCGTCAGCGACAAGGGCCGCATGTGATGGCGAACCATCCGGCTCAGACGAGCCACTTCCCCCCGGCTGAACCGCAAGGCGTTCAGCCGGTCACGCACCAACTGGGCCCCAACTCGATCATGCCTCAAGAAACGGATGCGTCCATCCGGCTCGACCTGCCGAGTCCGAGCCTTCCCCCAATCATGTGTCAGCGCCAACCAGCGCAACCATCCGGCCCTGCGCCGCCCGTGCCCGACCGATACCAGCAGGTGGGCGCGCAATGATCCAGCGTGACGGGACAGGAAATCCCACATCAGGGACTCCACTGCATCCTTCGGACGGCCCCCGCTCAGGATCAGACTCAACAGTCGGTCTACAGCCGCCATCGCCTGCAACGTATGCTCGAACACATCCCAATGGTGCGGTGGCCCCTGTTCTATCCCCACGAGCGCCGCGGCCTCCGGCAAGGCAACCGCTAACAAATCCAAATAATGCAACAGACGAACGGCGCTAGCACAGCCTGGACGGCCGATCATGCGCCACAGTTCGTCGCGCACGCGCTCGGCCGAGGCAAGACGCAACAAGTGCGCATCGCGACGGATACTCCGAGCCGTCTCTGCCGCGATGCGTAGCCCCAGCTCGCTCGCGAGCCGAGGTGCCCGAAGGAGCCGGATCGGATCCGCGGATAGAGCCTGCTCAGACGCGAGGCGGAGGATACCCCGCCGCAGATCCTCCAGCCCGCCCAGGGGATCGATCAGGTCTCCTGAGCCCTCCGGGCGCACCCGGACCGCCATCGCGTTCACGGTGAAATCCCGCGCCCGCAAGTCATCGTCCAGGCCGGACGGGCGCACTGGAGCCACATCCACTATGAGCAGTCGATGTCCCCCCTCCTCCGGGAGCAACGCCCGGCCGTAATCCCGCGCTTCATCCAACCAATAGAACTTCCCCTTAAAGTGATCCGCCAACTGCCGGGCCAGCTCGGCAGCATCCGCCCGAACGAGGAAGTCCAGGTCATGTGTCTCCCGCTGCAATAGCCGATCGCGCACGGCCCCGCCGACCAACCAGACGTCCTGGCGTCGTTCGATCGCGAAGCGCAGCACATCAAAGGCCAGTGTCCCGGGGTCGACCCACAGGCTAGGGATCACGACCCTCCTTCCCCGGGGCGCCGACGCTCCCACCGATCCGATCTCACCTCGGGCCACTGTCATCCTCGACTAGCCACGATCTCGGCGACCTCGACCGGATGCCGAGCGACGCGCACGCCAGCGGCCTCCAAGGCCTGGATCTTCTCGGCCGCGGTGCCGGTTCCGCCGGAGATGATGGCGCCAGCATGTCCCATACGCTTCCCAGGAGGCGCCGTCTGCCCGGCAATGAACGCCGTCACCGGCTTGCTCATGTACTCGGCTATAAACTTCGCCGCCCGCTCCTCATCTGTACCGCCGATCTCCCCGATCAAAACCACCTGCTCGGTGGAGGGATCCTCCTCAAACAGGCGCAGCACATCGATGAAGTCTGTACCGATCACCGGATCCCCCCCGACGCCAACGGCCGTCGACTGCCCCAGCCCACGTTCGGTCAGAGCGTAGACGACCTCGTAGGTCAGCGTGCCGGACCGGGAGACCACACCGACGGATCCCGGCGTGTGGATGCGTCCCGGCATGATGCCCACCTTGGCCTCTCCCGGCGTGATCAGCCCTGGGCAATTCGGGCCGATCAACCGCGTGCCGCGCTGATCCAGATACGCCTTGACACGCACCATATCAAGCACCGGGATCCCCTCGGTAATGCAAACGATAAGCTGAATGCCCGCGTCTGCCGCCTCCAGGATGGCATCCAGAGCAAAGCGCGCCGGTACATAAACAATGGAAGTATTCGCCCCCGTCGCCCCAACCGCCTCCTGAACCATATCGAACACCGGGACGCCCTCGACCCACTCGCCGCCCCGTCCAGGCGTAACTCCTGCGACGATATTCGTGCCATACTCGATCATCTGCTGCGTATGAAAGCGGCCTTCCCGGCCCGTGATCCCCTGAACCAGCAACCGTGTCTCCTTGTTCACCAAGATGCTCATGCCAACACCTCCCCATGCGCAGCAGCCACCGCTTTCTGAGCAGCCTCCGGCAGCGAGCCTGCTGTGATCACATGCGCATCAGCCAAGATCTGGCGCCCCTGCTCCTCATTCGTGCCCACAAGCCGCACGACCATTGGGACACTGATGCCCCCCAGGCTATTGATCGCTTCCAAGATGCCACGCGCCACCTCGTCACAGCGCGTGATCCCGCCGAAGATGTTCACCAACACCGCCTTGACATGGGGGTCGGACAGGATGATGCGCAACGCCGCGGTGACCTTGTCCGCCTGCGCGCCGCCGCCGATGTCCAGGAAATTGGCCGGGGAACTGCCATACAGCTTCGTGAGATCCATAGTAGCCATCGCCAACCCGGCGCCGTTCACCAGACAGCCGATCTCGCCATCCAGCTTGACGTAACTCAGCCCATGCAGCCGGGCCTCCCGTTCCTCCGGCGTCTCATCCTCCGGATCGCGCAGCTCCGCCAAGTCCGGATGCCGAAACAGGGCATTGTCATCAATCAGCATCTTACCATCGACAGCCAGTAGCTCGTCGTCCTCGGTAACGACCAGGGGATTGATCTCCGCCAACGAAGCGTCCGAGGAGATGTAAGCCTGATAGAGTGCCTGCGCAATGCTCGTAAAGGAGCACACGAGCCCCCGTTGCAAGCCGATGCCAAACGCCAGCGTTCGCGCCTGATAGTCGCGTAGCCCCAGGAAGGGATCGATCTCGGCGCGCATGATCTTCTCGGGAGTTTCGCGGGCGACATCCTCAATATCCACCCCACCGGCAGACGAGGCCATCATGACCACCCGGCGTCGTGCCCGGTCCAGCGTGAGGCCCAGATACACCTCATTTTGAATATCGACGGCCTCATCGACGAGTACTTTCCTGACCGGCAGTCCTTTGAGCGGGGTCTTCAAGATGCGATCGGCTGCTTGCTCGGCTTCATCAGGAGTATTGGCCAGGACAACTCCACCGGCCTTGCCACGCCCTCCGACGAGGACCTGCGCTTTCACAACAACCCGCGTCCCGAGCCGGACAGCGATGTCGCGCGCCTCGGCCGGAGTCGTAGCCACTTCCCCGCGCGGGATGGGGACCCCGTACTGGGCAAAGATCCGTTTCGACTGATACTCGTGGAGTTTCAATGGCTACCTCCCTGTCACATATGATTTTAGCCGTCGGATAAGCCACCCGACGCCATCCACGTGGGGGAAAGCCGCGGAAAGAGGGACCAGAGTCTACCGTAGGTGCTATGGCCAAGTCGCATTGTAGCACGCCTGCATGAGAGTACCAAAGCTCAGATCAAGTGGTACGAAGCCAGCTCCCCCCAACTCCTCAGCCCCTGGCGAGTCGCCACCACACAGCCGGGATGGCATCGACAAGACGTCAGTCGCGCTCAAGCCGAGAGAGCTGGGCACACCAGATGCTAACAATAACAGAGGAGAGGGGTATCCGACCCTCTCCTCTTGCCCTGAGTCAACGCTCTAGTCGTCTGGCCTATCAGGTCACCAGACGCCCTAAGGTTTCTCCACCACCACCGTCTCATCCTTCATGACCAGGTCAGGATCCGTCCATCCCTTCAGCCGCATCAACCGCGGCAGTGCGCGCCGGTAGATGAGCTTCGCCCGAACGGTCGCCGGGCCCTTCTCAGGCGTGGCGAAGACGTAATCGCTGACGTCTGTTGCCATCGCCACGATGCGCGTATCCGTTACCACGCGGACAGGACGCCAATAGGCCGAAGTCGGCACCTCGCCAGTCCACTGATCCTCCAATATCTTGGCATAGAAGCGCCCCGGCTTCTGAGCATAATCATCGGCCCAATCGGGCAATACCTGCCCCTTCAACAGAGGCAATTCCTTCCCCGCAGCATCCGTAGCAGTGACCACCAGCAACATGTGACGCAGTGGATCCCCAGTGGGAATGTCATGCCCCGTGTTATCATTAGTGATGCGCACCTCGACGGCTAACGTCCCCGTCAAGATCTTCGCCGTTGTCGTCATGGAGACAGCATGTTGCATGAAGTCTCTATCCGTCACGCCGCGCATGTGGTGGTTGTGGATGCGGCTCGGATCACGATGAAGCCCGCCCTTCTCGGGAAAGACGAAGTAATCATGCGCACCCGATGGCATATGACAATCCTGGCACGTCTTCCCCGTCTTGGAATCGCTATATGGGCTCTCCAGCCATTCGCCATAGGAATTATAGATCACAACGCCGCCGTACTTCCCGTCCACGGCGTTGAAGACGCCATAGTGGCAGGAGGAACAGAAAACACTTTGTTCCTGCATAGGCAAATAGCTATCATGTCCCATGACATCGTCAAAAGTTCCCAGGAAAAGGTCATGGTCCTTGCTGGGACGATACGGCCGCATGGAAAGGATCCCTGGCTGATCCGTGTAGGGTAACCGCGTATGCGGATCGACGACCACGTCCCCGATTTTATGACAGAAATCGCACGTGATCCCCTCGGCTGCAACGCCAGTCAACCCCGTAGGATCAATACCCCTCAGCCGATAAGGATAGCGAGGCAGCGCGGTCTGCGCGAACTGTGCGGTCTGCTCCGTGTGACACCCCGACCAGGCACAGCTCTGCAGAGGAGCGTTTTCAGCTATAGGAGTATGGCAAGAGGCACAGTTGCCCGCCCGGTCCGGATAATCCAGCTTGAAGCCAGGGCCATAATATGGTTGGTTAGGATCCGGAGGCAGCGCTCCATTACCCACGAACTGCGTCGGCGGGCTACGGTGGCCATGCACATCCGTCCCCTCATACATGGTCAGGAAGCGCGGATTGACCGCCGACTGGGCGTGAGCATCCTGCTTCCACTCAGGATAAGCCACGTGGCACTCCGCGCAGGTTTG
>JAGHDS010000039.1 GCA_021159845.1 Anaerolineae bacterium | reverse complement strand
GGGCCCTCCCCCGCAACGCTGCCAGTATACACGAGAGGAGGTGAAATGTCAAAAAGTGTGGTCCTCGTAACTGTTCGCCGTTCGGGTAAGGGAGATTAGCCGTGCTGCCACCACAAGCCGATTAGCCCGCGGTAAGGCGTGGATAATCATTACTCGGAACGCGGTGATTACCCACATCTCACCGCGGAATCGCGGAGAGCGCTGAGGGGAAAGGAAAATAAAGGAGTTCCTCTGCGTCCTCGGCGTCTCTGCGGTGAAGAAAGGCATGTTGAGCATACATATCGCACTTATGGGTAATCACCGCTCGGAACCCCTTGCACCATCGCGCGGCATGATGTAGAATAATGACATGATTAAGCTATTACATTTCGCTGATCTTCATCTTGGCATAGAGAACTACGGCCGGCTAGACCCGCAAAGTGGCCTGTCCACCCGCCTGGTCGATTTCCTGCGCGCCTTTGACGAGCTCGTCGATCGTGCTGCTGAGGAAGCCGTTGACCTTGTGATCTTCGCTGGCGACGCGTTCAAGACGCGAGATCCTTCGCCGACTTACCAGCGTGAATTCGCCCGACGTATCCGTCGACTCAGCCACGATTTGGGAATACCCACCTTCCTTCTCGCTGGCAATCACGACTTGCCAAACGCCGCTGGCCGAGCCCATGCGATCGAGATCTTCGATACACTGGAAGTAGAGAATGTCTGGGTGGCTCGCCGTCCAGAGATATACCGCATAGACACGCGGCACGGTTCGGTACAGCTCCTCGCCCTCCCCTGGGTGGTACGTAGTAGCCTGCTCACTCGTGATGAGTATAAAAACCTGAACCTGGAAGAGATTCACCAACTCATGCTGGACAAACTACACAACCTCATCCTGGGGGAGGAAGGGTTGATTAGCCGGATCGACCCGGATTTGCCTACTGTCATGGTTGCTCACGGCACTGTGCAGGGGGCGGTGTACGGCAGCGAGCGCAACGTGATGTTGGGGCGCGATCTTGTGCTGCCGGCGAGCCTGGTCCGTCACCCTGCCTTTGATTACGTTGCTTTGGGACATATTCATAAGCATCAGTGCCTGTTTGATGATCCGCCGGTTGTATACAGCGGTAGCCTGGAACGCATCGATTTCGGCGAGGAGAAAGAACCTAAGGGATTCGTCATCGTGGATTTGGAGAAGGGGCGTGCGACATGGCGGTTTATCCCCGTGCGCGCTCGTCGCTTCATCTCCATTCGGGTTCGGGCAGATGGGGATGATCCCACCCAACAGGTGTTGGACGCGATCGCCTCGCATCCGATTCGAGATGCCGTGGTACGTCTGATCATACAGACAACGATTGAGGCTGAGCCCCGCTTAGATGATACCGCCATCCGGCGGGCCCTGGCTCCCGCCTTTTATGTTGCGGCGATCTCTCGTGATGTGGAACGTCCGGCTCGGTTGCGGCTGGGGAGCCAAGAGTCTATCGAGGCTCTTACACCGCCAGAGATGTTGAGACGTTACCTGGTGGCACGGCAGGTGCCGCCTGAACGTGTCGATTTACTTCTCCGCTACGCGCGCGAGCTATTCGTCCTCGATGGAGAATAGCCCTGTTTATCCCATGTGGAGGGACTGATCATGGCACTTCCCACCCGGATCACGGCCATTGAGATCAGTGCAGAGCGGGATCGTCGCACTTATCATTCTCGCATCGTGGAGCCAGAGGCCAGTACTCCGCAGGCCAAAGCGCGCGGCAATCTTTACATTCTCTTGAATCTGAGTGGCACCGGGACAGGGCAGGCCCGTCTCTCAAGACAGATATTGAACACGATCCAGGCTATTTACTACGAGCAAATGGCCGGCCCGATTACTCACAGCTTAACCCAGGCGATCCTCTCCGCTCATAGCCTGGTTCGCCAGAGTAGCGGGGCCGCGTCACAGACGGTGTGGCGAGGAAGTGTGGCCTGCTTGGTCGTACGTGGCCGTGATTTGTTTATCTGTCACGCAGGTCCAGCAATGTCCTTTGTCGCTCACCCGGATACGGTCGATATGTTCCCGGCGGAGATACCGGAGGCTACCACTTTTCTGGGTGATAAGACAGCTCCCGATATCGAGTTCTTCCAGACAAAACTTAGAGGCGACGCCAGGGTGATCCTGACGGAGGCTCACTGGCTGGATCACATCCCCATTCGAGCTATGGCCGCTATGGCTGCTACGCCTGACATGGAGGCCAGCATCGGGTACTTACGCGATATCGCGGAGAAGACGCAGCTGGCCAGCCTCGTTATCGATATCGAAACGAAGCCGGAAGCGTGGTCGCACATTCCGGGGCTTGAGGAAAAACCTGGTGGAACAGAGGACCTAGCCACCGCGGAGCAGGCCCCGTCGATAGGTGAGGGTCCTGCTCCCTCCTATCCGGCTGTTGAGAAGCCATCCCGATTGACTGCGCCTCGCCGTCGTCCGCCCGTGAGCGTTCCGCGTTCGGTGACGATGCCATCGGGCCGACCGCGTTCCTTGCAACCGTCAGCTTCTGCTCCTGCATCCCATGCCACGGAGCGGCAAACCGCATCTATCGAGCAGGCGAGGCCGGTTGGGCCAGCGAAGGTAGCAGAGGAATCACCTCGGCCGGAACAATCCTCGTCCGCCGCGCCGGAGGCCAAAAGGAGGCGATCTCTTTGGCGGCGCGAGTCGGCGAAGAGAGGCGTTGCCCGGCCGCAGAAAAGATCTCGTTGGGCCGTCGCTGCAGCCCTGGTGATCCCGCTGGTCACTGCGCTGCTGGTGGGAGCTGTCTACTGGCAGCGCGGCATGGCTCGCACTCGACAGTTTAATGAGCTGCTCGATC
>JAGHDS010000225.1 GCA_021159845.1 Anaerolineae bacterium | reverse complement strand
CGATAATGCCTGGAAGCCCGATGTCGGATCGGTGATGTGTTGCCCTGTCATCATGTGCACGATCCCACTAAAAAAGCGCATGGTCAGTCGACGCGTCCAATCCACCGGGTAGGTGTGCTGGCCCAGGAAGCGTGAGCCTATCACGACATCAGCCCGGCCGGCCAGTAGGGGCTCAAGTAGCGCTGGGATGCTATCGGGATCGTGTTGCCCGTCCGCGTCCATCAGCACCGCCAGATCGTATCCTCGGCGCACCGCGTAGCGGAATCCCGTCTGTACAGCACCACCGTATCCCAGGTTGCACGGCAGGCTTACGACGTCCACACCCGCAGCCCGCGCGAGCGCCGCCGTCTCATCCGTTGACCCATCGTCAATGACCACGCACGCCATGTGAGGAAATCGGGCTTTCAATCCGTGCAGCACTGTCGAGATGTTTGCCGCCTCGTTGTGTGCGGGCATGATCACGAGCTGGCGTAGGTCTGCTCTTGTGCTCACGTCCCCTCCTTCGGTAGCGAGGAGAAATCCAGAGTGACCTCCTCCCGGTTGGCCCACTGCTTGGGCAGTCGCACGTAGAATGTGCTGCCGGGGCGGACATGCGGGTTCGATTCCACCCATATCCGACCGTGATGCCGTTCCACGATGTGCTTGCAGATCGTCAGCCCCAGGCCGGTCCCCCGATACAGGCGATTGGCGCCGCCGTCCACCTGATAGAACCGATCGAATACGCGCTCTTGCTCAGAGGGTGGAATCCCGATGCCGGTGTCCTGCACGCTGATCTCGACCTCCTCGCCCAGGTCACGACCGTTTAAGATCACACGTCCGCCTGCTGGCGTGAACTTGATCGCGTTTTCCACCAGATTGGTGATGACCTGTTCCAGGCGTATCTGGTCCCCGTCGATGGCTGGCAGGTCGGCTGGTACCTGATTGATGAGCGTCAATCCCGCTGACTCCGCCAGCGGGGTAAGCTTGTCCTGCACGTTGCGCGCCACTGTTCCCAGCCACGTCGGCTCGATCTGGAGCCGGATCTGCCCCGACTCTAGCCGCGAGAACTCCAGTAGATCATCGATTTGACGTTGTAGCACGGCTGTCTGTTCCTTGACTGTGCCCAGGAAGTCTCGTTGCAACTCGTTGATGGGACCGGTCTTTCCCATCAGGATGATCTCGACGAACCCTTTAATCGAGTGAAGCGGCGTTCGCAGCTCATGGCTGACCACGGAGAGGAAGTTGGACTTCATGCGCTCCAGCTCTTTCTGGGCGGTCACATCGCGTAAGACGGTGACCACGCCGCCGGGGGCACCAGTGGCGTCCCGCACCGGCGAGGCCAGCGCCTGGTATGTGCGCACGCGGCCATCGATCTCCTGCACTTCCAGGTCTCGGATCTCCTCATGTCCCTGTGCCAGCGTCTCTCCGATCAGTTGCAGGAAAGGCTCGTGCCGGATGGTCAATGCTAGAGGTACGCCGGTGGCGGGCACTTCCTCCAGCCCGAATATATCCGCCGCCACCGGATTCATCAGCACCAGTGCTCCTGTGCGGTCCGTCACCACAACCCCATCGCCGATGCCTTGCAACACGGCCTCTAGCTCGCGGCTTTTCTCCCATACGTCATGATAGAGCCGGGCGTTTTCAATTGCCGTAGCAGCCAGGTAGGCAAAGCTGGCCGCGAGCTGTCGCGTCTTTTCGTCAAAGGCGTCCTCGGACGAGCCGGCCAGAAACAGCGCACCGATGGGCTGCCCGCGGGCGATCAGCGGCACGATCAGGCACGAGCGCCCTGGCCATAGGCGGGCGGCCGCGCAGCGGGATGGTGTTCCTCCTTGCACTGTCAGCGTCCGGCCTTGTGCCAGGGCCTCGATCAAGCCCTGGTCGTCGTCCACGCGCAGCTGGAGTGTTCTGCCGTCGGAGCGCACGCCGTATAGCTCGCTGCGGCCTGGGTCCCACAGCGCCGCCGCTCCTTCTCGTCCGGGGGAGACGGCGGCCAGACGGTCAACAACCAGTTGTAGGACCTCTTCCAGATGCAGGGTGGAAGAGAGCGAAAGCGCCAGTTCTTGCAATGAGCGCAGTTCCAGGACGCGGTCGCCGAGGTCAGCCGCTGTGCGTTGTAGGACTTGCGCTTTCTGTTCCAGGTCTTGAGCCTGGTTAGCCAGAGCTTCTTTCAGTTGAGCGATCTCCGTCCGTCGTCTGGCCATCGCCCGCGCGATGATCACCGCCGCGATCACCCATCCCAATAGCGCCAGGTAGCGCTGTAGGAATACCGGGTCTGCCAGGAAGGCGATTCCACCGCTGGATAGGACCAGGGTTAGGACGTATAGCGGACCGAAGCTGAAGGGAACCCATAGCACGCCGCTCAGTCCTGGGCTGTATAGCATTGCCCGCAGTGCCAGCAAGCCGTATAGCAGGTAGAGCGGGCTGGCCAGGCCGCCGTAGCGCCCAATCAGCGAGGAGGCGTATAGAACGTCCGCGAGATAGGAGACCCAGAGGATAGCGGCTTTGCGGCGTAGGGAACCCTCGCGCAGGACCAGGAGCCAGGTCCACACGGCGGCGAACGCTGTAAAAGCCAGGAACTCTGGTGGCAGGCCACCGGCGAACGGCTGGCTCGGGCCCAGCGCGGCCAGGATAAGCCCGAGCAGTACCAACCCCCATCGGCCGGGTATCCCAACGCGGCGCTCGTTGGCCAGCGCTCGGTTGAGGTTCAGATTTGACGGTCTGTGCGTCGCTACTTGCATTTCTGAGAGCTCGCGTGGCTTTCTGTCTCGTTCCATCCCTGGGGTTTCATCTCGCCTACCGTCGGCTGGTTGTCGATGGCGTCATCTGGGTTTAGGCGTTGGTAGCGGCGTCGGCGTTGGTGCTGGCGTGGGCCTGGCCGGTGTGGGTGTCGGTTCCTCGCGATGGGAGTTATGCTGAGAGCTTTGCTGGGGGTGAGCATCGGATGACGCTGGAGTGGATGCCGGGTTCCCCTCCGTTCCCTGGGATGATGCCTGCCCCTGTGATGCTGGAAGGGGCTCATTGCTTGCCTGTGTTGTGGGCACCGGTGTCGGTG
>JAGHDS010000311.1 GCA_021159845.1 Anaerolineae bacterium | reverse complement strand
TCCAAACGCTTTGGCCGCGGACGGCCCTCATCCCCCAGACCCCCTTCTCCCAGGCCTGGGAGAAGGGGGTCTGGGGGATGAGGGCCGTCCGCGGCCAAAGCGTTTGGAGCTAGACACCTGTATCGAGTGTGTCTTCACAGTGTGTTCCTCAGAGATCAGGCGGCAGCGCGCACGGCAGCCCCTTCCACGCGCACGTTCTCGCGGCCAACCAGCCCCTCCAACTCGCGCATCAGCTCAGGGCAATGCCGCGTCGTGCCATCTGGGAACGAGAGCCGGTACCGAGCGCCCTGGCTCTCCACCTCGATGAAGAAGAGGTCGGAGCCTGGATAATTGCGCAGGCTCTGGATCACCGCCCGCAGCCGCTCCTTATCGCGCTCCAGGTCGGGTGTGCGGCGCAGACGGATATAGATCGCCTTGGGTTGCCCCGACGGTGTATTCGTCATCGACCTTAATTCCTCCTCCATGATCCAGGGCGGTGGTTCGGGAGGCCAGACGTCGGGTTCTACTTCCTCGGGATCTTCGAGGAACACGTTGGGCGGCGACCAACTGGAGGCCTCCCCATCCTCGCGTAGCAAGCGTGTCACGCCGCGCGGCGCCGTCACATCCCCCTCTTCCCCGTCCGGCGGCATAAGCCGAGCGCGCTCGATATAGTTGGTGATCTCATCAGCGATCACACTCGCCTTACCGTTCCGCGCTTCCACCCGGCCGCGCACCAGGATCAGCTTATCCCCCCCCAGCAGCTCCTGAGCCTTCTCATAGACTTTGGGGAACACAACGATCTCACAGGAGCCATGCAAGTCCTCCAGCTGGACAAAGGCCATAGGATCGCCCTTTTTCGTGATGATCTGGCGCACATCGGTGCACATCCCCGCCAGGACAACCCTCTGGCCGGCGAGTTCCTCACTCACATCACCACAAAAAGCGGTCACCACATCACGCAGATCGATGGTCAACTGTTGAAGCGGGTGGGCGGAGACGTACACGCCGACAAGTTCCTTTTCCCAGTTCAAGAGCTCACGCCGGCTGATCTCCTCCACCTCCGGCAGAGGATAGAGCACGGACGCGTCGCTGAAACCCGCCTGGCCGAGCTCAAACAGCGTGAGCTGCCCCACATCCCGCGCTTGATGCGCCTTGGTGCTCACACCAATCATCCGGTCCATCACCGCCAAAAGCTGGGATCGTTTGCCGAAGCAGTTGAGCGCACCAGCCTTGATTAAGCTCTCCAAGGCCCGCCGGTTCACCTGGCGCAGATCCACCCGCTGGCAGAAGTCCTCCAGCGTCTCGAAGGGACCACCCTTCCGACGAGCCTCCAGGATCACCCGCACAGGCCCCTCACCCACATTCTTGATAGCTCCCAGGCCAAAGCGGATAGCGGGCTTCGGATTCCCATCCTCGTCGACCTGATCCTCGATGACGAAGTCCAGCTCGCTATGGTTCACGTCGGGCGGTAGCACGTCAATCCCCATACGCCGACACTCCGCCACCAGAAAGCCGATCTTCTCCGTGTTATGCCGCTCAACCGTGAGCAGAGCGGTCATGTATTCCACAGGGTAATGGGCTTTCAGATAGGCCGTCTGGCATGTGATCATGGCGTAGTCGGCCGCGTGGGCCTTATTGAAGCCATAGCGCGCAAAATACTCGATGTCATCGTAGATCCCCTCGGCCACGTCCTTGGGGATGCCGCGCTCCACGGCTCCCTTGACGAACTTCTCCCGGTGCTCCAGGATCTTCTCTTTGATCTTCTTGCCCACGGCCTTCCGGATGGTATCGGCCTCACCGGGGCTATATCCTGCCAGCTCCGAGGCAATGCGAATGATCTGCTCCTGATAGACGATGATGCCATAGGTTTCCGCCAGAATCGGCTCCAATTTGGGATGTCGGTAAGTGACCTCTTCCTCCCCATGCAGGCGGCGAATGTACGTGTCGATGTACTCCATCGGCCCCGGGCGGTACAGCGAGATCGTGGCGATGATGTGCTCGAATTTCTTCGGTTGCATGGACATGAGCACCCGTCGCATCCCCGCGCCTTCCACCTGGAAGATGCCAGCCACATCCCCTCGGGTCAGCAATTCGAACGTCTTCTCATCCTCCACCGGGATATTCGTCAGGTCAAGCTCGATTCCGTGCCGTTCCTTGATGAGATCACACGCCTTGCGCATGATGGTAAGCGTGGATAGCCCGAGGAAGTCCACCTTGAGCAGGCCCATCGACTCACAAATGCTCATATCCCACTGGGTGACCACGCCGATGCCACTCTCATCATCTCCCTTCGTAGGGCGATGAAGCGGCACGTACTCGACCAACGGCTTGTCCGAGATGATCACGCCAGCCGCATGGGTGGAGGCATGTCGCGCCACCCCCTCAAGCTGCATCGCCGTATCCAATAGCTCGTGGATATAGTCGACGTCTTCGTAGAGCTGACGAAGGTCAGGGACCTGGTCCAGGGCTTGTTTGATGGTGATCGGCTTGCCCGGGATCGACGGGATGAGCTTGGCTACCTGGTCCACCTCGTTCAACGGGATGTCCAGCGCCCGGCCCACGTCACGCACAGCCGCCCGGGCCCCCATCGTCCCAAAGGTGATGATCTGAGCCACGTTCTCCTGTCCGTATTTCTGGACGGTGTACTCGATCATCTCCGCCCGGCGGTCATCGGGGAAATCCAGGTCGATGTCCGGCATCGAGACACGGCCGGGGTTCAGGAACCGCTCGAAGATCAGGTTGTGCGATAGCGGCTCCAGGTTCGTGATTCCAATGGCATACGCGACGATGGAACCGGCGCCGGAGCCGCGCACATTCCACCAGATACCCCGCTCGCGGGCTGCCCGGCACAGGTCCCACACGATGAGGAAGTACGTATCGAACCCCATCTGGTGGATGATCGCCAGCTCGTGCTCCTTGCGTTCCTGGATACGCGGCTCACTGGCGCGCTCTCCGTAACGCCGCCGCAACCCTTCATCGACCAGGTGGCGCAGGTAAGTCTCGGCCGTATATCCTTCCGGCACGTCGAAGATGGGCAAGTGATAGCCCTTGGGGTCCAGGTCCACCTCGCACATATCAGCGATCAGCCGGGTGTTATAGATGGCCTCCGGCACATGACGGAAAAGCCCGGCCATCTCCTCCGGCGAGCGTAAGTAGTAGCTGGGATCGCTCATGCGCATCCGGTCCGGCTGGTTGATCGTCGCGCCCGTCTGGATGCATAGAAGCACATCATGAGCGCGCCACTGCTCCTTATACACATAGTGGACGTCATTCGTCGCCACGAGCTTCAAACCGAACTCGCGGCTGAGCTCAATGAGCTTGGGGTTCAGCTCGTGCAACCAGGGAATGTCATGATCCTGTAATTCCAGGAAGAAGCGATCGGGGCCGAAGACGTCCCGATACCAGGCGATACGGCGACGGGCTTCCTCTTCCCGGCCCTGCTCGAGCAGCCGCGGGATCTCCCCCGCCGCGCAGGCCGACGTGCAGATCAGCCCCTCCGAATGTTCGGCCAGGAACTCCCGATCAACGCGGGGTTTATAGTAAAACCCCTCCAACTGCGCGGCCGTGCATATCTTGAGTAGATTCTGATAGCCCTGTTGATTTTGAGCCAGAAGGAGCACGTGGTACCGCTCATTATCGATCTGCGGATCACGGTCGGTCATGCGCCGCTTGGCCAGGTATGCCTCTACACCGATGATCGGCTTGATGCCCGCCTTCTTACAGGCGCGATAGAACTCGATCGTGGCGTACATCGTGCCGTGATCCGTCAATGCCAGCGCGGGCATGTCCAGTTCCCTGGCGCGCTGGACCAACTCCGGTATCCGACTCAGCCCATCCAAGAGGGAATATTCACTGTGCACGTGAAGGTGGACGAAATCCGCTGTCATGAACAACTCCGTGCCCTATTCAAGTGGTGGCCGCTCGTCTTGCGCCCAGACCAGAACGCCCGTTCGTCCATATGATTATACCACGACGACGGGCGAGCCCGGCGAGTAAGCGACAAAACAAGCAATATTTTTAAGATAGTAAATTCCAACGAGATGTCCCCGTCTCCTCTATAAGTTCTCCACAATCTCGAGATATACTATGCTCAAAATAGTTAGTTCAACGAGCTAATCACCAGGGATCACGGCAACACTCGTATGTGGTTCAAGGCCCGGAGGAGCGAAGTGAGCGAGACGAGAGCAAATGCACATCGGCTGCTTCAACTCCTGGCATCACTGCGGGAGAGGACAATAGCCCTCAAGATGCGACGGCTGGCCCAGCTGGGCCTCTCCGAATCCCACGTCAGAACGCTCCACATTCTGGCATCCCACGGGCCAATCACTATGGGCGAGCTGGCGCGTCTTCTTTTCCTCAAACCCCCGTCCGTGACAGTTATCGTGCGCCGGTTGACGGAGCGAGGCCTGGTTGAACGCCGGCCGCACCCCAACGACCAGCGAGCGGCCCTTCTCTTTCCAACGGATCAAGGGCGGCAAGTTCTGGAGACTATTTACCAGGACATGCTACGCGAGACCGAGCACTTTCTCGCCAAGCTCTCCCCCACCGAACAGGAAGCGCTTCTGGAATTTCTCGAGCAGCTCGTGAAGGCCACGCAGATCACCACTCCATCTATGCCTCCAGCCATAAAGGGAACGGAAAGGAGCAACCATGACAAGACACAACGCGCCTGATATACCACTCATTGAGATGGAAGACGTCACTAAGGTGTATCAGATGGGAGATATCCAGGTGCACGCTCTGCGGGGTACCACCCTGAAGATCAACGAAGGCGAATATGTTGCCATCATGGGGCCCAGCGGCTCCGGCAAAAGCACGCTCATGAACATCATCGGCCTGCTCGACCGTCCTACTGATGGCGTATACCGACTTAAGGGCACCGCCGTGAGTAAACTGAGCAAG
>JAGHDS010000149.1 GCA_021159845.1 Anaerolineae bacterium | reverse complement strand
TTCGGGGCCTCCCTCGCCGTGTCTTGGGCTTGGGTAGAAGCGGCTCGATGATCTGCCACTCAGCGTCCGATAGATCGGTTGGATATGGCTTCCTCTTGTTCTGTTCGATCATAGTGCCTGAGTCTACACGAATACCCCCTCCTTAGTCAAATATTCAGACACACTCTTAGCTATGTGGAAGTGTCCGGGAGCGTAAGAGCTTCACGCAGCGCCTCGTCATGTCGCGTTCAGGGCGAACAGGGCTTGTCCCGAACTACCTCCACGGCCGCGTCCAACTCGTGCACGCCAAATGCTGTGACATGGTCGCATTCGACGGTCGTTTTGTCTCGCGATGGAGCGCGTGCTATACTCAGAACGAGGCGGAATCAGCTCTGAGTGTCCACCGATTGTCCCTCGTTAACCCCACCGTTGCCCGGGTGGGCACTGCCTTGCCGCCGAAACGTCCGATGAGCATCTTCGCTATACAAGGGAACGGTCAACACGTAATGGGCTTCTACGTTGGTGATGGCTAGGTTGCTGCGAAGATGGATAGCGGTCAGGCGGCGCCATCTGAGAGCTGATGCCGTCCGGCCTTCTAAGTACTCTGTGGTTACTATTCGTGTGGGGGACTTGATTATGAGGAATGCTTTCGGTTGGCTCGTGGTCTTGCTGTCTCTAACCGTGGGACTGGCGGCGTGTGCGCCGGGAACGTTGGGGCCGCTTTTCAGCACGCCGACCCCTCTCAGTCAGCCAGTGGAAACGCCGCGTCCCCTGGGGAAGAATCCGCTTGTGGGTACCCGGTGGGAACTTGAGGGGATGGGTCCTGTCGGGGCGGAACAACCTCTTTCAGCTAAGGTGCACATCACCTTGCAATTTGGCAAGGATGGTCGCGTCGCTGGATCGAGTGGGTGTAATCGCTATTCCGGCCCCTACACGGTGAAGACTGGTGGTTCCATCTCTTTGGGGCCTCTCGGGGTGACGCGCATGGCTTGCCTGGAGGAGGCTGTTGCGCGTTTAGAGCACAAATATCTCAGCGCTCTGGATAAGGTTTCCACCTTTTCACTTGAGGATGACCGTCTGCGACTCCTTTACAACGATGGGCGGGATGCGCTTGTATTTACCCCGGCCAAGGCGATCGTAGGGATGCCAAACCCCGCTTCCGTCCATTGCGTGAAACAGGGCGGCCGGCTGGAGATCCGGCGAGAGAGTGGTGGGGAGGTTGGCTATTGCGTCTTCCCCGATGGCAGCGAGTGTGAGGAGTGGGCTTTCTTCCGTGGGAAGTGCACCCCGGGCGGGTCCTCTTTACTCTCCTGGAAAACGCTGGCGAATGCCACGTATCAATCGGGGTGGTCGAATGCTGGCGTTGTGACGTTGAAGGATGGCGAGTATCGGGAGCCCGCCGCGCCTGGGTCGGCTACTGAGCTGGTCGTTAGCCTGACGGACTTCTACGTGTTTGGGGATATAAACGGAGATGGTGTGGATGATGCTGCGGTGATCCTGGTGAGCGATCCGGGGGGGAGCGGCACCTTCTATGATCTGGCTGTGCTCTTGAATAAAGATGGCAAGCTGGAGAATGTAGCGAGCAAGACTCTGGGCGATCGGATTCAGGTCGAATCGATGTGGTTGGATGCGGGTGATGTTGTGGTGCAGATGCTAACTCACGGGCCTAATGATCCCTTGTGTTGTCCCTCGGTAGAGCAGACCGTCCGTTATCATCTCCAAGGGAACGTTTTAATCGGAAGCAATGAACATGGCTGAGGTGGTGGTTGAGCCCCGTGCGGGCTATCGCTGTTTCGCCATCTGAGCACCTGCATGAAAGATGGACGGTGCCCCCATCCCCTTGAGGGGCGTTGGGGGCACCGTTTCTGTCTTTTAGCCCTTCTCCCATCTCTCGCGCAGAAAGGCGACTGCCGCCTGGCTCTCTGTGGCGAAATCGCGCCAGCGACATTCAACTGATATGCGTTGGTCGTAGCCGATGGCTTTCAGAGCGCTCAGGAATTCTGAGTATGGATATGATCCGCTGCCTGGGTAACGACGCCCCGTGTCAGCCACGTGCACGTGGGCCAGCATATCGCCCGCGGCGATCACATCGTTGATAGACTCACTTTCCACCATGATGTGATACAGGTCGGCCAGTACCTTCACGGCCGGGTGGTCGGCGTCCCTGGCCAATCGGAGTGCCTCTGTCACTGAGTTGATGATATTACACTCACCCTGGTTCAGGGGCTCGATAGCGAGTATCATACCGGCTGACTGAGCGGCATCGCCTGCCCATTGAACGAACTGGATGAGTTGCTCCCATGCGCGCTCGCGGGGGAATCCATCGGGCACGTTGCGAGAGCCTCCTGACCCGAAAACGATCACCTCGCCGCCCAGCGTGGTCGCTCGTTGGAATGCCGTTTGGACGTAGCTTTGTATCCGTTCGGCGTCCACCGCGGGGCCGGTCACCTTGATCTCGCGTGGAAGCATGATGTTGAACGCGGCCGGGCGCAAGGGGAGTGCTTCGATGGCCACCCGGGTTGAGGCCCATTCCTCGTCCGATGCCTCCGGCTGTAGGGAACCCGTCACGCTGAGTTCGATGAAGTCATATCCCACGTCCGCGAGCCGTTGAGCGTTCTCAACCCCCGTGCAGCATCCGAATCGCATGATGATCCCCTCCTTTGTGAGCTCCTGGTCATCATAGCGCCGTTTGGCGGGCTTGTCAACGTCAGAACTTATCGGTAACTGTTCCGAATGGATGAACGCTGATGACGCAGAAAAAGCCGATCTACGCAGATGAAAAAGGTAAAATCGGGATGATCCGCGAGGATCTGCGTGCATCAGTGCCGTCTGCGTTCTCGTGTTCGTTGGTATCGCGGTTTAAACTGGTGGTGGGTCGCGGGCGCGTGCGCTGAGGAGATCACTTGGGTGGTTTGAGAGGGCAGGCTCCCGCCCTCCCCGAAAAGCCGGGGGCTATCCGAGAGTTTCGCAGAGCTTGATGTTGATCGAGTTGCCGGATGGCAGATTCACCTTTATCATAATCATAGGCCCTGGCTTATTTCCGCAGGTTATCGCTGTGAGGTGCTCAGAGAGGGCCGTAGGTTTTCTCCGAGCTATCCTGCTGATGGTGGGGGGACTGATGAATGTAATGAGTGTAGATATGGTGTTTCGGTCACGTCGTAGCAATGTGATGGCCACGCGCGGCGTTGTGGCTACCAGCCAACCATTGGCTGCACAAGCTGGTCTGGACATCCTCAAGGCCGGGGGCAACGCAGCGGATGCGGCCGTGGCCACGGCTGCCATGTTGAACGTCGTCGAACCCATCTCGACCGGCATCGGCGGCGATTGTTTCGCTCTCTATTACGATGCGAAAACGAAGACCGTGACAGCGCTGAACGGATCGGGCCGAGCCCCGGCGGCGGCCTCGATCGAGGAGTTGCGTCGTCTGGGATACATGAAAATGCCCACGTTTACCGGCCATGCCGTCACCATCCCCGGTACCGTAGCGGGTTGGGCCGACTTATTGGAGCGTCACGGACGTATGACCCTGGCTGATGTATTGCAGCCAGCCATCTGGACGGCGGAGCACGGCTACCCGGTGACGGAGATCATCGCCGCTGGTTGGGCACGTCAGGTGCAGAAGCTCCTGCGTTCCCCCGATTGGGAGAGCGGCGATCTGGATAACGGGCCGGAGCAGCCCAGCGGCAACGAGCTGTTGATTGACGGGCGGGCGCCGCGGCCGGGCGAGATCATGCGCCTTCCCACCCTGGCCGAGACGCTGCGCGGCATTGCTGCTGAGGGCAGGGATTACATCTACAAGGGGGAATTCGCCCACAAGCTCAGCGAGCATGTGCAGCGGTATGGTGGTTGGATCACGCCGGAGGACATGGCGACTCATACGTCCACTTGGGACGATCCCATCACGACGGAATATCGAGGGGTTACATTGTATGAGTGCCCGCCCAATGGCCAGGGACTGGCGGCCATCGTCGCTCTCAACCTGGCGTCCGGGTTTGACCTGGCCGCTATGAGCCCGGCGGACCGGTTGCACGTGATGATCGAGTGTATGCGATTGGCCTTTGCCGATGCTCAGCAGTGGGTATGTGACCCGCGCGTCGTGGATATCCCGCTGGGGGAGTTGATCAGCCCCGAGTATGCCGATCGGCGGCGCCAACGTGTCGACATGCGCCAGGCGGCCCAGGATGTCCCCTACGGTAACCCCATTGCTGGGTCGGAGACAGTCTATCTCAGCGTGGTGGATGGCGAGGGGAATGCGTGCAGCTTCATCAATAGCCTGTACATGGGGACGGGATCGGGGCTCGTCGTACCTGGTACAGGAGTGAGCCTGCAGAATCGGGGGGCCCTCTTCGTGCTCGACCCAGAACACCCCAATGCTTTGGCTCCCAACAAGCGTCCCTACCATACGATCATCCCTGCCATGACGACCAAGGGGGGCGAGCTGCACGCTTGCTTTGGTGTGATGGGCGGATATATGCAGCCGCAGGGGCATTTCCAAATGTTGGTGAACATGCTGGACCTGGGGATGACACCGCAGCAGTCGTTGGATGTGCCCCGCTGGGCGCTGGCCGGCCCGGACGCAGGGTTAGGTGCTCAGGAGCCAGGAGGGCTGGTCATGATCGAGGATGGGTGGGATTTTGGCATCATGGCCGAGTTAGCGCGACGAGGGCATCGATTGGCGCCAGTGGATGGCTTCGGGCGGGCCGTGTTCGGCGGCGGGCAGATCATCCTGCGCGATCCGACAACTGGTGTCCTCATCGCTGGCAGCGACCCGCGAAAGGATGGTTGTGCTGTGGGATGGTGAGGCCCGGTAAGAGAACCCTCCCGCTGCCTGGAGAAGAGCTCCAGCAGGCCGTTGCGTTTCGGGGAGAACATAAGAAGGGGCGTGAGCATCCTCACGCCCCTTTCCTTACTCTGCTCCTCCCTGACTTCTTCAAGAAGCCGCGGTTTTGAATTGGGCTACTTCTTGCCGCGTGGGTACTTGGAGACGTCCTTGTTGACGTAGACGGTGTACATCGTCACGCCGATGCTCTCCATGCATGGCCAGTGGCAGGCGGAGACGCCCCACTTGTCGGGTTCCAGTTGCTCACCCTTGACGTAGGGTTTCCACATATCGCCGGGGGTCACATGCCAGATGAAGACGCCGCCCACGTCCTCCGATAGGATGTGTTGGGCCTCAACGAACATCTCGTGGCGTTTCTCCGGGTTCCCCATCATGGCGGAAGCTTCGGTGACTAGCTGGTCGAACTTCTCATTGGTCCAGGCATGGCGTCCGCCGGACTTCCAGATGCCGAGCAGGTTGGAAGCGTCGAAGTAGTCCATGCCGTAGGAGACCATCCCGAAGGTGATCTCATGGGCGTTCATCTTCTCCATGAAGATCTTCTGCTCCTTGTTGCTCACCTCGACGGGGATCCCCAGCGTTTCCTTGATCATGGAGGCGATGGCATTGCCGATGGCCTGGCCGAGCTCGCGCTCCTGTCGTAGCCAGAGGGTGAGCTTGGGGAACCCTTTGCCGTTGGGGTAGCCGGCCTCGGCCAATAGCTTGCGTGCCAGCTCTGGGTCGTAGCCCTGGTATTTCTTCAGTTCCTCGGGATCGACGGCATCCGGGAAGCCGGGCATGAGCATGCCGTAGGCTGGGCGTCCGAGCACTTTGATGATGTTGTCCACCAGCGCCTGCCGATCGATGGCATGGGCGAAGGCCTGGCGTACCTTCAGGTTGTCAAAGGGCGGATGATAGGTGTCGAAGAAGAGGTAATGGGTGCGGAAGTCGCCGAAGCCCGGGTGGTACTGCTTCTGCAGTTCTGGATTGGACATGATGTAGTCCAGGTCGCCGGGCGAGAAGTTGCTGGTAGCCCAGTCCAGCTCATCGGCCATATAGGCGTCGAACTCCGTGTTCTTGTCGCCGATGATGAAGATCCAGCGCTCCAGGAGCGGCTTGCGCCGGCCGGTGTAGTTCTTGTTGGGCCCCAGGATGATGCGTTTGCCCTTCGTCCATTCTTCCAGAATCCACGGCTCAGACGAGATGGATGTCTTGGGATCATTGTTGTAGTAGACGCCGTACTTCTCTACCTGGTGCTTGGCCAAAGGTCGGGAGAAGATCATCGTCGCTGGCGTGTATGGCGCGGGGCGCTCGGTGACGATCTGCAGTGTGTGGTCGTCCAGTGCTTTTACGCCCAGCTCGGTGGGGGGCAGCTCCCCCTTGATGACTTTGTCCCAGTTCTTAGGATTGCAGGAGAAGCCCCAGTACCAGGCGAAGTCATAACCGTGTTCCGGGTCGGCCATGTATTGGAAGGTCCACTCGTAGTCATGGGCGGTGACGGGGACGCCATCGCTCCAGGTGAGCTTGGGGTCTAGGTGGAACGTCCAGGTGACGTTATCGTCGGCTACCTCCCAGGAGAGCGCCGCGCCGGGTTCCAGCTCGAAGTTCTTGTTGAGCTGTACCAGCGGCGTGCTGAGCGTCTGCCAGGGCGGATCGGGACGGCTGTACACGGCCACGGCGAAATCGATCGTCTCGGTGTCGGTGGCCATGACACGGATGTACTGTTGTTCAGGGGGGGCCGAGTCGGCCGGTAGGGGGTTGCCGAAGGCGTTGACGTATTTGCTCACCTCAACTTTGGGGGCTGGCGTGGGGGTTGCCGCTGCC